>JAPPGV010000148.1:45463-60909 GCA_028821235.1 bacterium | reverse complement strand
CCTCCGGGCCGGCCGAATCGATCGATGAGAGCCTTCAGGCCGGTGTAGGTGCTTGGCGACAGGCAACGTATAGCGGGGGTGTGACACGTTCGGGCGCTTCCGCTCGTCCCCCTTCGGACGGACCGCGGTGTGCGCCGGGTACGGCCTTCAGCGGGCACGAACCGACTTGGGGATTCGGGGCGCTATGACACACCGACCGGCCGGGCGGGCAGCACGTCCTCGCCCCGCAAGTAACCCTGAGGCGGACCTACTGCTTCTTCTTGTGGCGGTTGGCCTTGATCCGCTTGCGATACTTGTGCTTGCTCATTTTCTTGCGGCGCTTCTTAACCAGCGAGCCCAATACACATCCTTGTTCCGATATAGGCCCCGATTGTTGTCGCTGGACGGGTTGGCCGCAAGCCGGAGCGACGCCATGGCTGCACCACTGTCATCTCAATAATGGCTGTGTGTAACACTTTGGAGTCAATAACTGACGGTTATTGCTTACGGGATGCCGGCAGCGCCGTCGGGTCTGGTCTCGTCGTCTTGTCTGGCCGCGTCGTACAGCCTGACCACCAGCGCGGCGATCTGGGCTCTGGTCACGGGCTGGTAGGGCGAGAAGGTCGTATCCGTCGTCCCGGCCGTGATGCCCAGGGCACGCAGACACGCGATGTGATCCCGGTGCACGTTGCCGGTGGCCACATCCTCGAACGGCATCCCCGGATCCGCAGGACACTCGCGGCCCGTGAGGCGCCATATCCTCACCAATAGCGACGCCATCTGCGCCCTGGTGACGACCTGATCCGGTGCGAAGGTAGCAGCCGTCGTTCCGGCCGTGACACCCACCGCATACAGGCAGGTCACGTCTGTGCGGGTCTGGCCGGCGGGCACGTCCTGGAAAGGCGTCCCGGCCGTTTCCGGACATGTCTGCCCGAGCGCGTGCCAGAGTCGTGTCAGCGGCGTGGCCACCTCTCCCCTGGTCACCTCTCGCTCGGGTTCGAACCTCGGGGCGGTGCTGCCGGCGTCCTCCCCGTCGGTGACCGGGTCGCCGACCGGGTCGGTGACCGGGTCAGTGACCGGTGTCACGATCCCCAGGCTCACGGCCCGCCGGACGGCCCCGGCCAGCACCGAGGTCGGGGACACGTCCTCGAGTTCGGGCACCTCATCGGGCGGGAGCGGCACGGGCACGGACGGCACGGTCGGCTCCGGATCCGGCGCCGCCGCGCCGCCGCCTCCTCCTCCTCCACCACCGATGAATCCTCCCCGGGAGCGGGCGCCGGTGGTGGCGGTGGCCTCGTCGGAGGCCGGTCCGGGTCCGTCGGCGTTGAGGGCGAAGACCCGGAACGTGTAGGTGGTGCTGTACTCGAGCCCCCGGTCGACATAGGAGGTGGCGTTGGCGGCGACGATGTCGGGCGCGTTCTCCCAGTCCCCGCCGTCGGGCCGGCGCTGGACCCGGTAGCCGGTGATGGGGCGGTCGGTCGCCTCGGGCTCGGGGATCTCCGGTGCGGTCCAGGTCAGACGGACCGAGTTGCCGCCCGCCCGGCGGGCCACCAGTTCGGTGGCGCCCGCCGACGGGGGCGTCGTGTCCTGGTCCAGGAGGCTGACGGTGACCCCGGCCACCGCGATCCCCGCCGAGGCGCCCAAGATGTCGATGGTCTCGTGGCCCTCGCGGTCGTCGTCGGCGATGGGCGTGATGTTGAAAGCCGTCGCCGTCGCAGTCGTCTCGCCTGCGTCGATCGTGATCGAGGGCAGCGTTGAGGCGGTGTAGTCGACGCCGTTGCCGGTGGCGGAGCCGGCCAGCCTCAGGGCTATCTCGGTGTCCTGCGAGCGGGCCACGTCGAGGGTGGCCGTGACCGTCACCCCCACCGCCGCGCCGGCGTCCTCGGCGATGCTGGCGCGGTTGGCGGTCAGCGTGATCCTGGAGGCGGTGTCGTCGTCGGTGATGGCGATGGTGGCCGGGGTCACGGTCAGGCTGCCCGACGCCGTACCGCCCACGGTGATGGTCTCGGCGTCGCCCTCGTCGATCTCGTCATCGTTCGGGGTGATGGTGATGGTGGTCTTGCCGCTGGTCTCGTCCGCCGCGATGGTGATCGAGGGCTGCCCCTGCTCGGCGACGGTGTAGTCGGCGTTGATGCTCGCGGTTCCCGACAGCAGGATCCCCACGGTGGTGTCGGACGTCCGGGTGCCGCCGTCCAGCGTGGCGGTGATCGTCACCGCAGTCGCGGTGCCGGTCCTCTCGGTCGTGGTGCCGGTCCTCTCGGCAATGCTGGGCCGGTTGACCGTCAGGGTCAGGCTGGTGGAGGGGCTGTCGTCGTCGGTGATGGTGATGGTGGCCGGGCTCACCGTGGCGAACCCCTCGGCAGCTCCCCCGAAGGTGATGGTCTCGTTGGCGGTGTCGTCGTCCTGGCGGGGCGTGATCCTGATCGTCTCGGTGCCCGACGTCCGGCCGGCGGGGATGGTGATCTCCGGCAGCGTGGTCGGGCTATGGCTGTAGTCGTCACCGGCCGCGGCCGACCCCGACAACGCCAGCGTCACCGTGGTGTCCACCACCCGGACCGTGTCGTCCCCCA
Source organism: bacterium (assembly GCA_028821235.1). Taxonomy (NCBI): domain Bacteria; species bacterium. The sequence goes on along the minus strand of JAPPGV010000148.1, from coordinate 58,360 downwards.
GGGTGGCGGTGACCGTGACCGGCACGGCGCGCCTGTCCTTCTCGTTGACGCCCGCCGGGTCCACGCTCAGGCTGATGGTGTCCGACACGGTGTCGTTGTCGCTCACGGTGATCCGGTCCGTCGCCGGCGTGACCGAGATCCTCCGGGAAGAGCCCCTCACCCTGGCGGTGGTGGCGCCGCCCACCACGATGATCTCGGTGGCCTCCTCGTCGATGGTGTCGTCCACGGCGGTGACGACCACCTGGATCGAGTGCGAGAGCATGTCGGCGGGGATGACGATCTCCGTCGGCGACGGCGTCACCGTGTAGTCGGCGCCCCGTTCGGCGGTGCTCTCACCGTCGAAGGTGAGGGTCACCACCGTGTCGGTGTCGCGCACCGCGGCGTTCAGCGCGGCGGTCACCGTCACCCGCGCCGCCGCCGCGGTGTCGGCCTCGGCCACGGTGGCGGCCGCGTCCAGGGTCAGGGTCACCGTGTCGGAGGGCAGGTCGTCGTCCAGCAGGTTGATGACGGCCGGATTCACGGTGAATCCCGCCAAGCTGCCCGACACCTCGATGGTCTTGTTGCCCTCCCGGGTGGTGTTGTCGTCGGGGTTGATCTTGAAGGTGGCCGTGCCGCTGGGCTGCCCGTCGGGGATGGTGATGATGGCGGGCAGCGGCGTGTGGGTGTAGCGGGAGCCCTCGGCGGTGCCGCCCAGCGACGACCCGAGCGTCACCACCGTGGCGCCCTTGCGGGTCTTGTCCCCCGTCAGCGTGGCGGTGATGGTCACCTCCACGTCACCGTTGGCGTCGCCCACCGCGATCTCGTCGAGGCGGGCCGGGTCGGCCGACAGGTCGATGACCGTGGAGGCGGTGTCGTCGTCGGTGATGACGAAGGTGGCCGAGCCGACCGCGGTTATGGAGGTGTCGCCGCTGGTCTTGGACCCGACGAAGACGATGCTCTCGCCGGCGCCCTCGTCGATGTCGTCTCCCACCGGGGCGATGTCGAACGTCGCGGTGCCCTCGGTCTGGTCGGCGTCGATGGTGATCGACGGCAGCGTCAGAGCGGCGTAGTCGGTCGCAGGGGTCGCGGAACTGGCGCTCCCCAGCGACAGGCCCACCACGGTGGGGCCGGCCACCGCACCGTCGTTGACGCTCGCGGTGACCGTCACCTGCGTGGCGCCCGCCGACTCGGCCAGACTGGTCGGGCTCACCGACAGCTCGATGCTGGTGGAGGCGTTGTCGTTGTCGTTGATGGAGAAACTCGTCGAGGTCACGCTGAAGCCGGTCGCCGACCCGCTCACCGTGATGGTCTCGGTGCCCTCCACCAGCCGGTCCTCCTGCGGGTCGATGTTGATGGTGGCGGTCCGTGCGGCCGCGCCCGAGGGAATGGTGATCGTGGCCGTGGACGAGCCCGTGTAGTCCGTGTCCCGCTGGGCGCTGTCCCCGGACGCTCCGACCGTTACGGTCACCGTCGTCGCATCGCTGTTGATGGAGGTGATCCGGCTGGCCCTCACGGTCACCGAGGTGCTTCCCGCCCTCTCGCCCGCGGCGGAGGTGTTAGGCAGCGACAGGGTGATGACCGGCGCCTCGTCGTCCACCAGGGTGATGGTGGTCGAGTTCACCGTGAAGTTCGTCAGGCTGCCGCTGATGGTGATGGTCTGGTCGCCCTCGGAGATGGTGTTGTCGACGGGGTCGATCTTGAAGGTGAGGCTGGCGCTGGACTGTTCCGCCGGGATGGTGATGCTGGAGGGGAAGCTGGTGAGGTCGTAGTGGGAGCTGCTGCCGGTCTGGGTCAGGGCCACCGTGGTGGCGGAGGTGCGGGTGGCGGTGCCGGTCAGCGTGGCCGTCACGGTCACGGACACGTCGCCGTTGCTGTCCCCCGCGACGTTCTCGTCGATGCTGTTGGGGTTCACCGACAGGTTGATCTCCGTAGAGGCGGTGTCGTCATCGGTGATGGTCACCGTCGCCGTGCTCACCGCCACCACCAGCCCGCCCGCCGAGTTGCCGCCCGACGCGCCGAAGATGATCGTCTCGTCGTTCTCGTCGATGTTGTCGCCGGCCGGGTCGATGTTGAACGTCGCCTGGGCCTCGGTTCCGTTGGCGGGGATCGTGATGTCGGCGTTGTTGTCCGACAGCGCGGCCGGGGCCGTGTAGTCGGCCGAGACGGTGGTGCCCGTCAGGGCGAGCGTCACCGTGGTGTCGGCGGTCACCGCGCCGTCGTTCACCGCCGCCTTCACCGTCACCTGCGTCGAGCCGTCCGCCTCGTCCAGGGTCGTGGGGGTCACCGTCAGCGCGATGCCGGTGGACGTGTTGTCGTCGTCGGTGATGGTGATCGTGACCGGTGTCACCTCGAAGCCCGTCGCGGTGCCGCCGATCACGATGTTCTCGGTGCCCTCCACCAGCCGGTCCTGGCACGAGTTGATGCGCACGATCCGCTCGTTGTCGTCATCGTCGGCGGGGATCCGGATGGAGGAGGGCAGCTGGCCCGACCTCGCCTCGTAGTCGCCGGTGCATCCGGCCTCGTCGGGGTCGCCCGCCGTGGCGTTGGCGCTGTCGGCCTCCTCAACCGCCAGCTGCACCGTCACGCCGTGGGTGGTCAGGCCCGATTCGGCGCGGGTGGCGGTGATCACGAACCCGGCGTCGGTCTCGCCCTCGGCGAGGCTGGAAGCGGGCTTCGACGACTGTCCGGGGGTGCGGGCCACGCTGAGGGTGATCACCGGCAGGTCGTCGTCCACCAGGTCGATCGTCGCCGAGTTCACGTTGAACCCCGCCGCCGTGCCGCTCAGGGTGATGGTCTCGCCGCCGATCTCCTTCAGCGCGTCGTCCACAGGATCGATCTTGAACGTGGCGGTGCCGGTGGAGGAGCCGGCGGCGATGGTGACGCTCGCCGGGAAGCCGGTCAGGTCGTAGTCGGCGGCCACGGCGGTGCCGCCCCGGGACAGCGTCACCGTGGTGGCGGTGTCGTGGGTCTTGTTGCCCCGCAGGGTGGCGGTGACCGTCACCGAAACGTCGCCGTTGGAGTCGCCCTCCACATCCTCGGCGATGCTGGCCGGGTCCACCGACAGGTCGATGATGGTCGACGCGGTGTCGTCGTCGTCGATGGTCACCGTCGCCGTGCTCACCGCCACCGCCAGCCCGCCGGCCGAGGTGCCGTCGGAGTCTCCGATGACGATGGTCTCGCCGGTGCCCTCGTCGATGTCGTCGTCGACGGGGTCGATCTTGATCGTGGCCGAACCGCTGACCTGGCCGGCCGCGATGGTGATGTCCACCGTGGTATCCGTCAGGGCCGAGGACGCCGAGTAGTCGGTGGTCGATGTGGCGGTGGACGTACCCGACACCGACAGCGTCACTGTGGTGTTGGTCGCCGGCGCGCCGTCGTTGACCGCGGCGGTGACCGTCACCGACACGTCGCCGTTGGCGTCCCCGGGGGCGTTCTCGTCGATGCTGGTCGGGTTCACCGACAGCGAGATGCCGGTGGAGACGTTGTCGTTGTCGTTGATGGTGAACGTGGCCGAGTTCACGTTGAACCCCGTCGCCGACCCGCCGATCACGACGGTCTCGGAGCCCTCCACCAGCCGGTCGTCCACCGGGTCGATGCTGATGGTGGCGGTCCGCGACGCCACGCTGGCGGGGATGGTGATCGTGGCCGTGGACGAGCCCGTGTAGTCCGAGGTCCGGGTGGCGGTCGACCCGGTGGCGCCCACCGTCACCGACACCGACACCGCACTCGAGTTCACCGCGAGCACCCTGGTGGCGGTCACCGTCACCGAGGTGCTGGCCGCGTCCTCGCCCGCGCTGGACGTGTTCAGGCTGAGGGTGATCTCGGGCTTCTCGTCGTCCACCAGGTTCATGGTGGCCGCATTGACCGTGAAGTTGTCCAGGGTGTTGGTGCCGTGCTGGGCCAGGGTGATGGTCTTGCTGCCGTCGGAGACGCTGTTGTCGGTGGGGTTGATCTTGAGGCCGGTGGCCTCGCCCTTGGACTGCCCGGCGGGGATCGTCACCGACGTGGGAAGCCCCGACGACGTGTAGCGGGAACTGCCGGCGGTGCCGCCCAGCGACGTGGCCAGCTGCACGGTCGTGTCCGTGGTGCGGGTCGAGTTGCCCGCCAGGGTGGCCACCACCTTCACCGCCACATCGCCCTGGGCGTCGCCGGCGGCGTTCTCGTCGATGCTGTTGGGCTCGAAGCTCAGGTTGATCGTGTTCGGCGTGGGGTCGTCGTCGGTGATGGTGAGCGTGGCCGCCGGCACCGTGAGGCTGGTGATCTGATCGTCCATGGGGCACGGATCGGCGGCGGTCTTGCAGGCCGCCGTGGCGGTGAAGCTGATCGTCTCGCCGGTGCCCTCGTCGAGGGTGTCGGAGGTGGGCGTGATGTTGAGGGTGGCGGTGGCGCTGTTGGAGCCCGACGAGATGGTGACCGTCGGCAGGGGGGTGGCCAGCGCGGTGTAGTCGGTACCGCTGGTGGCCGTGCCGTTCGACGTCTCGGTCAGCCTCACCACCACGTCATGGGTCAACACGATGTCCTGGTCCTTGTTGCTGTCGGAGTTGGCCAGCTTGGCGGTAATCGTCGAGGTGGTGGCGCCGGCCGACTCGCCCACCGAACCGAAGCTCAGCGTCACCCGGTCGGGCGGGTCGTCGTCGTCGGTGATGGTGAACGTGGCCGAGTCCACGGTGAACCCCGACACCGAGCTGCCCAGCACCACGGTCTCCGAACCCTCCACCAGAAGGTCCTGGAGGGGGTCGATGTTGAAGAACCCCGAACCGGAGTTCACCCCGGCGGGGAGGACGATGGTGGAGCCCGAGGACCCGGTGTAGTCCTTGCCGGTGCCCCGCTCCGCGGTGGATGCCGCCTGGGCCGACACCGTGAGCTGCACCTGGTCCGAGTTGGCCGACGCCGGGCGGGTGGCCGTCACCCGCACCCGCTGGTTGCCCGCACTCTCGGCCGCGGTCGTTATGTCCAGCGTCAGCTCGATCACCGGCAGGTCGTTGTCCACCAGGTTGACGGTGGCCGAGTTCACGTTGAAGCCGGTGGCCGAACCGCTGACGATGATGGTCTCGATGCCTTCCGAGATGGTGTCGTCGACCGTCGCGATGTTGAAGGCGGCGGTCTCGGCGCTGGTGTTGGTATCCGAGATGGTGACCGTGGTCGGGAACGTGGCGGTGTAGTCGGTGCCGCCCCCCGTCGCGGTGCCGGCCACCGTAAGCGTCACCTCCGTGTCGGCGGAGACCGCTTGGGCGGCCGTCGCCTTGATCTTGATCGACTTGTCGGTGGTGACCGCCTCGCTGATGCTCGACACGGCGTTGCCCGAGCTGTCCACCACGGTCAGCGTGATAGCGGGCAGCTCGTCGTCGGTGATGGTCAAGGTGGCGTCGTTGACCGTGAACCCGGTCGCAGTGCCGCCCAGGGTGATGGCGCGGTTGCCGTCCGAGTTGGAGTTGTCGGTGGGGTTGATCGTCAGCCCCGTCGCCTCTCCCTTGGCCTGCCCGGCGGGGATGGTCACGCTCGACGGAAGCCCCGACGAGTTGTAGTTGCCGCTGGCGGTGACACCTCCCAGCGACGAGTCCAGGTTCACCCTGGTCGCCACCGTGCGGGTGGAGGTGCCCACCAGGGTGGCCACCACCTTGACCGCCACGTTCCCGACGGCGTTCTCCGCGACCGTGGCGGGGTCGAAGCTCAGGTTGATGGTGGTCGGGGGGTCGTCGTTGTCGGTGATGCTCACCGTGGCGGTGCTGGTGGTGCCCGCGGTCACCCCCGACGGCAGCGTGCCGAACGACAGGCCCACCGACTCGCCGTTGTCGTCGAGGGAATCGTCGACCGCGGTGAACGTGAAGCTCTTGGACGTGTCGTCGGCGCCGAACGTCAGACTCTCGGGGACGCCCGAGTAGTCGCCGGCCGACGCGTTGTTCCGGTTGGCAGCCGAGATCGGGATGACCACCTGCCGCTTGGGGGCCACGCTCAGATTGACGGTCACCGTGGCGGTGCTGCCCTCGGTGGCCGAATAGGTGGCCGACGAGAAGCTCACCGTCGGCGTCGGCAGAAGGGTGCCGCGCACCTCCATCTTCACCCGGGAGGTGTTCGTGCCCCAGCCGGAGGACTCAGAGGTCCGACTCAACCGTGTCCCCATGGCCCAGCCCGTCTGCCCCGTAGCATCTGCGTTGGTGAGCTGTACCGCCTTGCGGCTGTTCGGCGTGGCCGTGCTGCCCTCGTGGATCATCACATAATAGGTACTACCCCCGTCGAGGATGGTGCCCGCCGGAGGGGTGAAGGTGAGGACACCGATTCCGCTGAGAGGATCGGTCGTCGTCAGCGTGGCCACCAGCCCGTCGTCGGTCATGTCCGGCCGGTTGCTGCCGTTGTCTTTGCGGATCCTGACCGACACCGCGGAACGCGCGTTGCTGAACTCGACCTTGACCTCTGTCACCATGGCCGGCGCAGACCCCGCAGACCCAGCGGTGAAGGGCTGCGCCAAGAAGGCGTTGCTCAACCCGCCATTATTCGCGCCGGCGAGGCTGGTGATCAGCGCCACGTCCTCGGTGATCACCATGTTCGCGCCCACCCCCGTCAGGGTCACCCCCGACTGGGTGGTCGACGCAGAGGCGGTGAACGCGATCGTCTCGCCGTCATCGTCGACAGTGTCTGCCGTCGGGGTGATGGAGATGGTGGCAGTGCCGCTCAACTGGCCCGCCGAGATGGTCACCGTCGGCAGCGACGACTGGAGATTGGTGTAGTCGGTGCCCGCCGTGGCGGTGTCACTGGCGGCGTCGCGGCCCAGCGTCACCGTCACGTCCTCGGTCAGCACGATGTCCTGGGGCTTGGTACTGTCGGAGTTGGCCAGCGTGGCCGTCACCGTCGAGGTGGTGGCCCCCGACCCCTCGCTCACCGGCGAGAAGCTCAACACCACCTGGTTCGGCGCGTCGTCGTTGTCGTCGATCGCCAGTGACCCGTCAGTGAACGTGAAACCCGCCAACGTGCCGGTCATGATGATGTGCTCTTGGGGCTCGTGGACCTTATCGTCCACAATCGTCAACGTGATCTGGGATGAGGTTGCGGAGTTCTGGCCCGCGGGGATGGTGATCGACGTCGGCAGCGCCGGGTTGGTCGTGTAATCGATGCCCGACGTGGCGGTCGAGGTCGAGTAGTCCAGCGCGACTGTGGTGGCCGACGTGCGCGACTTGCCCGAGTCAAAATAGGCACGAGTGCGCAGTTGGGTTGGACTGTCCCCTTCGTCACGCGAGCCGACAGTGAAGTCAACGGAGATCGAGGTGCCCAGGGTGTCGTCGTCGTCGAGGGTGAGGTCCACCGAATCCACCCCGCCGGTGAGGTCCGACGCCGTGGTCGAGCCGGTGATAGTGATGGTCTCGCTGGTGCCCTCGTCGATGACGTCGTTGACCGGCCGGAACCGGAACGCCGTCGACCCCGACGGCTGATTGGCCGCGATGGTGATGGTGCCCGACGTGATCGTGTTGGTGCCGGAGCCCGCGGGCAGCACCTCATAGTCATTGGCCGCGCCGATCTTCGCGGTGCCGGTGTTCCCGAACGCCAGGCTCACCGTCGTCGCCGACGTGCGCGCCCTACCGTCCAAAGCGGCCGTGATGGTCACCTCCTGCGCCCCGTCCTCCTCGTCGATCGACGTCGGACTGACGCTCAACGTCACCTTGGTGGAGGGGACGGTCGATTCGGCGCCGAGGATCTCGATCTTGGCCTTGTTGGTGCCGGCAGTCCACGTGCCCGACTCGCTGGTGCGCTCCAGCCGTTGGCCCATGGTCCAGCCCGCGCTGCTGGTGGCGGCGGCAGCGGTGGTCTGCACGCTCTTGGCGGTGCCGGTGACGCCCTCGTGGAACGTGACCCAGTAGGTGGTGCTGGCGTCGAGCTTGACGGCAGCCGGGGCCGGGAAGGTGAGGTCGGTGCCGGCGGTGTCGTCGGGGTTCTCCAGGGTGGTCACCAGGCCGTTGGCGCTGAAGTCAGGGCAGCTCGTCAGGGTGCCCCCGCAGCCCGTGGATGTGCTCTTACGGATCCGCACCGACACGTTGGTCACAGCGTCGTTGAAGTTGACCCTCGCCTTGGTGACGATGGCGCGTTTGGTGCCGGTGGTGAAGCTCTGCGCCTGATACGACGCCGACGAACTGGCCACCGCCCCCGAGCGGTTCGTGATCAGCGACGCCTCCACCAGATCGTCGTCAAGGAGTTTGACGATGGAGGGTTGGACGTCGTAGCCGGTTGCGGTGCCGCTGACGACGATGGTCTCGGTGCCCTCGGAGAGGGTGTCGTCGACCGCGGCGATGTTGAACGTGCCGGTCGTCGTGAATGTTGATCCTGCGGGGATGGTGACGGTGGTCGGCACCGTTCCCGTCGTGGTGTAGTCGGTGCCGCCGCCGGTGGCGGTGCCGCCCACGCTCAGCGTCACCTGCGTGTTTGTGGAGACCGCGCCGTGGTCGAGTTTCGCAATCACGTTGACTGTTCTCGACGCTGTGTTCGCCTCAGTGAGGCTTTGGAGAACGAGGCTGTTCAATACATCATTGACCACCAGCGTGATGGTGGGTAGCTCGTCGTCGGTCAGCGTGATGGTGGTGCTCGCGACAGCAAGCGAGCCGCTGGTGCCCGACACGATGATGGTCTCGTCGCCCTCGCTGATCTCGTCGTTGTTGGGGGTGATGGTGAATGTCTGGGTTCCCGTGAGCGAGTTTGCGTTGATCCTCAGCGTTCCCGGAGTCGCGGTGTAGTCAGTGCCGCTGCCGGTGGCGGTGCCGCCCAAAGACAGGGTCACGTCGGTGTTGGTCGTCTTCGCTTCGGCCAGCGTGGCGGTGACGGTAACCGACTGGGCGCCGCCGTCCTCGGTCACCGAGGTCGGGCTCGCGCTCAGCTCGATATCGGCGGTGGCAGTGCCCTGAATCTCGAAGAGCAGTCGGATCGCTCCGCCGGCACTCCAGTTTCCTGTGCTGGTGAACCGCGCAATGCGAGTGCCCAGGGTCCAGTCCGCAAGCCCGGCAACGGTCGGCGACGTCTTTCTTTCGAGAGATTTCCGGCCCGACGCGACCCCTTCGTGAACGCTCAGCCAGTAGGTGGTGCCGGCGTCGAGGTTGGCGGTGGCCGTCGGGGTGAACGTGAAGTTGCCGGTTCCGCTGAGATCGTCCGTGGTGGTCAGGGTGGCCACCTCGCCGTCCATGCCGAAGTCCGGGCAATTGGTCACGAACCCGCAGTTGGTGGTCGAGTCCTTGCGGATCTTGACCGAGGCGCCCGTATTCGAGCCCGACATCCTGAGCAGGACCTTTGAGACAGTGGCGGGCAGAGCGCCTGTCGTAAAGGCCTGCGCATTGAAGATGCTCGACGACGTGGCGGTGCCCGTAGTGTCGGCGATGGTCGAGATCAGCACCGTGTCGGTTGACTGCTGGCCCCGGACTTCGTCGCCGTTGTCTTGGGCGGTGATGTCGTCGCTGTCGGTGAAGGCGTTGCGGGCTTGGTCGGCGAGCCAGGCGACGGTGAGGGGGTCGGAGACGGCGGTGTCGCCGTTGGGGTAGGTGACGGTGACGCGGTAGTCCCAGGCTTCGTCGCGGTTGCCGGCGTAGGAGAACTCTGGGGCGGTGCGCACGGTGAACCAGCCGCTGACGTTCATCTCCCAGGTGAAGGTGGGCACCAGCCCCGCGGGGGCGTTGGTGACCTGGGCGGTCATGGTGACCCGCTGGCCAGGCGTCGGGTCGGGCGGGTCGGCGACCACGGCCACGGCCAGACTTCCCGCCACCGGCTCGGTTTCAACCTCAGGTTCAGGCTCCGGTGTCGAATCCTGCTCAGGTTCTGGTGCAGCCTCGACCTCGAACCGCTTGGCCTGGGGCGGCCCGCAGCCCGCCTCGTTGCAGGCCTCCACCCGCACCACCCACTCGCCGAAGTCGTCCATGGCGATGGTCGCCTCCGAAGTCTGTGTCTCCAGTCCCTCGTTCAGCGTGTTGCCCGGACCGGCCAACCTCCAACGGATCCGGTAGCCGGTCGCCCCCTCCACATCTTCCCAGTCCAGCCCGACACTGAGGGAGTCCTCCTGGGTGGTGACGTGCAATCCGGCCGGCCGAGCCGGAACTTCAACTTGAGGTTGAGACTCTTCCGTCTGGGCACTGGTAAGCGGGGTCAGGCTCGCCGACGCCATCACGAACACGACCGCGAGCGCCCCCAGCCGGATCAGGCGTGAATTCGGTGCGGTCCGAGCCCCTACCACAGCAGGATCCCTCTACCGGGACGCCCGCGAAGTCCGGATGCGGTGGGACGCCGTGCCTCCCACCCCCCCCCCGGTCAAAGTCGCGGCGTCGCCGCGGCATATGCGTGCTCAGCCCGAGTCCCGCCACCCGCACACCGGATTGGACCGGCCGGCCCGAAGGTCTAGAGCCCCCCACCGAGCCCTGCGGGCGCCCCGCGGCAACGCGTAACCATGACCGCGCGTTCATTCCCATGGTGATTAAGTGTAGAGAACTACATGCTCGTCCGGCAACCGAGTGTTCTGATCTACACACCATCCGATGGGCACGTCAGGATTCAACGTGACATGAAGGAGCCCGGATCAGCCCGGCCGCGGGCACCAGGCAGGCCTGGTGATCGATGGTGTGCATACCCGGTCGCACACAGACTGAGGTGATGGAACCTGTTCAGCCGATCAGCACCGTGACCACACGTTGGAACGGGGCGAAACTGACCCGTGATCAGGCAAGAAGCCTGTTTCTTCACACCGCCATAGCGGGGGAATTGACGTCTCGCGAGTCCGAAGGCATCGAGATCGCCAGGCGGAACATCGCCCGGATGCGGTCGGTCAATCCGCACGCCGCACCCCTCCTGGACGAGTGGGAGAGGATTCTCCAGGGGTCGATCGATCAGATCGTGGACAGCATGCTCGATCCCGGCTTGCGGGGTCAGGACCTTCGACAGGTGACCCCCTTCGGCGGGATTCTCACCCCCACCCAACGTGCCGATGTCTACAGGTCCTTTCCAGGAACGGCATGAACCGCGAGGCGTTCGATCACGCCATCCGGTTCCGCTGGGGGAAGGTTGCATGGGCTCGGCAACGGAGCGATGCTGAGCGGCCTGGCTGCTGTGCTGCTCGTCGCGCCGATCTACTACGCCCAACGACCCCCTGACAATCAGGACGGGTCACTGAGTCCGCGAAGATTAACGATCCGATTCGTTCGTCACTATGGCATCATGTCCACTATCGTGCCTCGTAACAAGCACCGGCGGAAGGGAAGGCGACATCGACACTCGCCACCGGCACACCCGCGGGAACGCCCGACGTATGAAGCGCCGTCTTGAACAGGTTCGGGAGCCCCGGTCACCGCAGGACTTCGCCAGATCGATCTTCGTCGAAGCGGAGCGGAGGCGACCCCGACGTGTCACCTGATCAGCGGGCCGTGCCCTTCATAGTGGTTGTCACGAACCCGGGCTCTGACAACGAGGTGACAAAACGCATCGAGAGCCTGCCGGATCGGCACAGTCTGGCGGACAACATCTGGCTCGTTCGCTCTCCACTACTCGTGAAAGACCTGACCGATGAATTGGGGATGGGCGATACCCATCTCGGTACAGGGATCGTGTTCCGACTCATCGGGACGTATTGGGGACGTGCCAAACAGAACACATGGGACTGGCTGAGCCGTGCCGTCGGATAACCCGCCTGACGACTACTCATCGGGTGGGTTCGCAGGTGAAGTGCAGCGTCACTACACCACCCGGTCCGACGTCCATCACATCGCCGCCTTTGTCTAGCTCCCCGTAGAAGTAGCGGGCGATCCTGCCGGGCTTCGGACTGCAGACCGGTTCACGCAGTCAGGACGGCGTACACGAGCCGTCTGCCCTCCATGCCTGTTTCTCCATACCGCCACAGCACGGCAGGTGACCCCCTTCGGCGGGATTCTCACCCCCGCTCACCGTGCCGATGTCTACAGGTCCTTAGCAGGAACGGCATGAACACCTCGTGCGCCGTACCACCCATCACGGAGCAGCAGACAGGTGCCGATCGCTATGTGGGAACGATGCGGATCCGCGCCCCCGCCGCCTCGGACGGGTCGATGTCGAGACCGGCCGGAAACCGGCTGCGAAGTCCGATCCGTTCCAGGTAGGCCAGCCAACACGCGGCCGGATCGCCGCCGTCGACAAGGGAGGTCGCCGGGTCGCCTAGGAGTGGCGGACAACCTTGCGCGCGATAGCGTCTAGATCAAACGACCCCCAGCACGCCTTAGCTAACTCGTGGCCGTGGCCACGCCATGAAGCGTTAACAGTACGAAGACCGTGGTCGCGCAACGCTCGGACTGCAGGTACCAGGTCGGCGTCGCTCGACACGACTAGGACGACGTCCATGCTGCCCTGCCATCCGAGCAGCAGCATGTCGGTGACGATGGCTGCGTCCACGCCCTTCTCTACGCTCCTGACGAACGGTTCTGCACATCCGGGACAACTCTCGGTTTCCTCTTGGCATTGCCGGCAGAAGAGTGAAGCCGGCTGGCGGCGGCGCTCACGAATCTCCACGTGGTAGCTGGCCATACGCCGGACCGTATTGTCGAGCCAGCCCTTCAGAGGCCCTTCCTTCTCGTTGGACGGATCGACCGACGCGTACAATCGCGTCTCGGTCAGGGAGAGCCGAGTCATATCGCCACGGTTGTCCACCTGTTTCAGGACGCGGTCTGCTTCATGGACGAGAACCGTCGGCAGCTTTCTCCAGTCACACCTCGCTTGTATCCGACTATTCCAGTTGAGTTGAAAGTTCCAGAAGTCAATGAAGACACGGGTTCGTCCCTCCATCCGCGGTACCCCCTCCCGGAAAATGGCGGGGGGGGGGGGGCGGGGGGGGCCCCCCCCCCCCCCACAAAGCGGGGGGGGGAAAACCCCCCCCCCGGCGGGAGGTGGGGGTGTAAGAAAAAAACCCCCAAGAATATAGAAAAAAAAAAAAAAAAA
>JAPPGV010000148.1:0-45453 GCA_028821235.1 bacterium | reverse complement strand
CCTTTTTAATCCAAAATTTCATTTTTTTTTAAATCTCACAAATTAAAATAAAGACCGGGGTGCCCCCCACCACCCGCGGGCCCCCCCCCCCAAACGGGGGGGGGGGGGGGTTGGGGGGCCCCCCGGCGAAGACATACGGTGACGCTTAAACACGCCACCGGCGGCTTCATTCGTGGATGGAAACTCCAACCACGGCGATATGATGGAGAAACTATACCAGGCTCCAGCAACCGCACATAGCGGGAAGTTGAGAGACTCTGGCCGACGACGACACCGCTCTCAGCGCGACTATGTCCAGCAATGTCTTGGGCACCGCTACCACCCATCACGGAACAGCAGACAGTTGCTGGTCCGCTATGTCGGAACGATACGTATGCGCGCCCCCGCCGCCTCGGACGGGTCGATGTCGAGACCGGCCCGAAACCGGCCGCGAAGTCCGAGAGTCCGTTCCACGTCGGCCGGCTAACACGCGCCGGATCGCCGCCGTCGACAAGGGGGTGGATCCGGTCCATCTCGAACGGCCGTCGAAGTCCTCAGCGTGCGCTGTGGGGACGCGCCACCTCATGGCCGAGTTAGCCTTCGAGGCCTCGGCGGACGGGCGCGAAGATACCTGACGGTTCGGACGTACAGCCTGAAGGCCGTGCGGGGGTGGAGCTCGGATAGACGAAGCCGCTTGTCAGGGCCGAACCGGCACAGATACCTCGGCCCACCGCTGGCTCGTGCTCAGACGACTAGCGAGCGGCTGCTGGTAAACAAATGGGACCCCGTGCGTTCCGGGGTCCCGTCGCCAGCGGTATGTCGGCTGCATTCGGCTCACGCCTACTAGCCGGACCGGCTGGCTAACCCATACGGTAGATGGAACTCACTAGATGTAAACCGCGGCTCCTGAGGGGACTGTCGCCCGAGGAATCCGGGCGGTTCGGCTTCATCATCGCCATCCCGGCGATCCTCGGCGCCGGCCTGCGGGAGTTCATCAACCTGGGCTCGGCCTCGAGCATGTCGATCGAGCTGGTGATCGGGACGCTGGTGGCGGGCGTACGCGGATACTGGGCCATCAAGTTCCTGATCGATCGCCTCGCCCGCCGGAGCCTCATGCCGTTCGCCCTCTACTGCGTGGGAATCGGCCTCGTCACCCTGATCTGGCTCTAACGCGACGCCGGAACCGCTGTGGACATGGCCTGCGGTATCGAGATCGCCCGATGCGAATGAACCCGGTCAGCACACCCCTAGCCTTCCACGACGTGTAACGTTACAGTAGGTAAGTCAGCACTGGAAGGGAAGAACGTGACCAACCAGACAGTTACCGAGTCGCTAGTGGATACCAAGGACGAAGCCGTTGAAGCCCGGATGGTCTCGAGGATCGCCCAGGCCGTCGCCGACCTCCGCAAGGACATCCACAGCCAGACGCTATGGATCGTCGGCTGGGTGACTGTGGTCGGCGGTGCGATAATCGCGGTGCTGCGGTGACCGTCCACACTGTCGATCGAACTGGTGACCGGCTACCGCCACAGCACGGCAGGTGACCCCCTTCGGCGGGATTCTCACCCCCTGACAAGGTGACTCCACTAGTTGGGGTTGCGCAGGAAGCGCTCGATCTCCTCCACCAGCCGGCGGCTGCCGGTCAGCGATATGGCGCGCTTCTCGCTCTCCTCCTCCAGGCCCCGGACGTACCCGACCAGCTCGCTGGAACCGGCGATCGCCTCCTGCACCCGCGCCTCGTAGTCGGCCACCTCCTCGTCCAGCTCCGTGACGTCGAAGCGTTGGCCGATCACGTCGCCGAGCGCGTACAGGAGCGCCCGGGTGCCGGTCGGGCTGGGGTTGGCCGCCAGGTAATGGGGTATGCCGGCCCACATGCTCGCCGCCTCGATGCCCTCGTCCTCGAGCGCCTTGGTGATGACCCCGGTGATGCCGGTCGGCCCCTCGTAGGCGGAGGCGTGCAATCCGAACCGGTCGGCGAAGTTGGGATCCGAGGAGCTCCCGAAGATCGGCACCGGGAGCGTATGGGCGATCTCGCCGACGAACGCTCCGAGGGCCACGGCCTGGTGGACTCCCAGCTGCCGGAGCACGGAAGCGACATCGATACAGAACCGGCGCCACCGCAGGTGCGGCTCCTCTCCGAGGATCAGCACCAGGTCATGGGAGTGATCGGGAATGGCGAGACCGAAGAAGCCGACCGTGGGCCAGCGGATGCTCCGTAACCGCCCCTCCAGCGTGACCAGCGGCCGGGACTCCTGGTAGTTGACGTAGTCCTCGAGATCCAGCCGGGCCAGCGGAGTGACGTCGTGGTGCTCCATGAGGTAGTAGAGCACCCGGGTGGCGGCGTCGGAGGCGTCATTCCAGCCCTCGAAGGCCAGTACCGCTACGGGATCACGTAGCGAGTTCTCCTCAAGCCATTCGACATCGGTCGCCACGCTAAGGAATCGTAGCGAGGGGAGCCATCAAGCGGAAGCCCCGGCTAGGGGGACCAGTTCCTCATGCGGAGGCTGTTGGCCACCACCGAGACGCTGGACAGCGCCATGGCGACGGAGGCGACCATCGGGTCGAGCAGCCCGGCCGCGGCCAGGGGGATGGCCGCCACGTTGTAGGCGAAGGCCCACCAGAGGTTCTGCCGGATGCCGCGCAGGATGCGTCGGGCCAGGTCGATGGCGGTCACCGCCAGCGCCGGATTGCCCGACATCAGGCTCACGTCGGCGGTCTCGATGGCCAGGTCGCTGCCGGTGCCGATCCCCATCCCGACCGAGGCCACCGCCAGCGCCGGAGCGTCGTTGACCCCGTCCCCGACGAACGCCACGGCCTGGCCCTCGCCCTGCCAGGACTCTATGAGGTTGGCCTTCTGCTGCGGTGAGAGGCGGGCATGCACCTCCGCGATGCCCACCTGGTCCGCCACCACCCGGGCGGCGGTGGCGGCGTCCCCGGTGAGCATGGCTGTGGTGAACTGCCGCTCACCCAATGCGGCGATGGCGCCGGCCGATGACGCTCGGGGGGTGTCGCTCACCGTCATCACCCCGTGGACGGCGCCGTCCCAGCCGGCCAGGAAGGCGGTCCGGCCCCGGCCTCCGGCCCGGTCCAGCACCTCGGTCCAGCGGGTGCCCACCGCCATCCCGCGGCTCTCCATCAGATCGGACGTTCCCACCGTCACGACCGTGCCGTCGACGGTGCCCTCCGCTCCCAAGCCGGGGAACACGCTGACGTCGCGGGCCTTCGAGGGCTGGACACCTCGCTCGATCGCCCCGGCCTCCACCGCCCGGCCCAGCGGATGCCCGGTGCCGGCCTCCACGCCCGCCACCCGCGCCAGGAAGTCGGGATGGTCGGACTCCACCGAGTGGAGGGTCATCTGCCCGGTGGTCAGCGTGCCGGTCTTGTCGAGCGCCACCCGTTCCAGCTTCTCCATCCGCTCGAACACCTCGGCCGAGCGGAATATCACGCCGAGCTCGGCGCCCCGCCCCGCTCCGACCGCGATGGCCGTGGGCGTGGCCAGGCCGAGCGCGCAGGGACAGGCGATGATCAGGACCGCCACCGCGCTGCGCAGGGCGTCGGCCCAGTCGCCGGTCGCCACCAGCCAGCCCACCAGCGTGGCCACCGCCACCACCACCACCGCCGGGACGAAGACGCCCGACACCCGATCCGCCAGGCGCTGGATCGGGGCCTTGGTGGCCCGGGACCGTTCGACTATCCGTACCACCTCGGCCAGAACGGTGTCCTCGCCCACCTCCGTTACCTCGATGACCAGGCGACCCGTCTGGTTGACCGTTCCCCCGACGACACGGTCTCCCGGCCGGCGCGCCACCGGCATGGGCTCGCCGGTCAGCATCGACTCGTCGACCTCGCCGACCCCTTCCACCACCGTCCCGTCGACCGGGACACGGCCTCCGGGGACGATCTCGACCTGATCCCCCACCACCACTTCCTCGATGGGAACGGTGACCCAGGACCCGCCGCGGAGCACCCGGGCGTCGTTGCCCCGGAGCTCGAGGAGCCGGGACACGGCCTGGGAGGCCCGGCCCTTGGCGCGCGCCTCCAGGTAGCGGCCGAGCAGCACGAACATCACTATGGCGGCGCCGGTCTCGAAGAAGAGCGCTCCCCCGGAGAAGAGGGCCCACACCGAGTAACCCCAGGAGGCCAGCGTGCCGAGGCTGATGAGCGTGTCCATGCTGGCCGCGCCGTGGCGGAGCCGCTTCCAGGCCACCACATGGAAGGTGCGCCCCGCCCAGAGAACCGCTCCGGAGGCGAGAACACCCTGGAGCCAATCCGACCAGACGGCATCGAAACCCCCCATGGCCAGGACGATGGTGGGAACGGCCAGCACTGCCGCCACCACGAAGCGCCGCCACCCGATCCGGCGCTCCAGCGCATCCTCGCGCTCGACGTCTCGGGTCTCCTCCCTGGCGGGGACGGGCGCCAGGCCGTAGCCGATCTCCTCCACCGCCGCGGTCAGGCCGTCAACCGTCCCCGGCGCGGCCAGCATGACCATGGCCCGGTTCGAAGCGACATCCACCGCCGCTCCCTCCACACCGACCTGTTCGACCAGCACCTTCTCGATACGGGCCGCACACGAACCACAGGTCATCCCGGACACGTCGAACACCACCTCGGCGGCATCGGCGGCAACGGCGACGTCCGTTGCGCTCATGCGGGTCTCCCGGATGGGACGGGGGTGAGGCCGTAGCCGATCCCCTCCACCGCCGCGGTCAGGCCGTCAACCGTCCCCGGCGCGGCCAGCACGACCGTGGCCCGGTTCGAGGCGACGTCCACCGCCGCCTCCTCCACTCCGGCCTGTTCGACCAGCACGTCCTTGATACGGGCCGCACACGAACCACAGGTCATCCCGGATACCTCGAACACCACCTCGGCGGCATCGGCGGTGGAAGCGGCGTCTGTTGCTCTCATGTGGGTCTCCTGGGACTAGCGGGGGTGACGGGAAGGCTGGTCCCAGCGTAGCCCGGATCCTCACGCAGTGAGCACAGCGCGGACAGCGACCTGCCGGCTTGAGCACACGACTGTTCGCGCATCCGGAGCAGGCGCCCCGGTTCCTAGAAGTCGGAGAAAGAACACGGAACAACGCCGCCGGGCGGGGCGTTATACCGGATACGCCAGGGGGACTGAGGAAAGTGAGTGATCGTGTCTGAAGCTCTAGCCGGCCTCCGACTGCAAGGCGGCGTGCGGCCGTCCCGTTCCTACCAGAGTGGTCGGGTCTGCCGCCTCGATGGGTGCTCCACCAAGATATCCATCTACAACCGCCGGGACTACTGCAACGCCCACGCTCCCGTCAACTTCCCCCGGGTCCGAGGCCACATCCTTACCCAAGCCTGAGAACCAGAGGAGGGCTGGGCTTCCTGCCCGGAGGCTCAGCCCTCGAGGCCCAGCTTGCGGAAGAAGGCATCGCTGCGGGGCTCCCGCCCGAGGAAGTCCTCCAACAGGTCGATGGCGTCCCTGGTCCCGCCGGGCTCCAGCACCTTGCGGCGGTAGGCCATCCCCACCTCGGTGGAGAGCACCCCCTCTTCGGCGAAGCGGCTGAACATGTCCTGGCCGAACACCTCGGCCCACAGGTATCCGTAGTAGCCGGCGTCGTACCCGCCCAGCAGGTGGCCGAAAGACGAGAGCATGAAGGTGCCCTCGTGGTGCGGGAGGAGTCCCGTCCGGGCCCGGCTCCGTAACACCGCCTCCAGATCGACCGGATCGAGGGTGGTGTGGAGATCCATGTCCATCTGGCCGAGCATCACCTGGCGCAGGTTGAAGAGGGCGACGTTCAGGTTCCTGGCATCGGTGAGGCGGGCCACCAGGTCCGGTGGGATCGGCAGCCCGGTGGCGTGGTGGCGGGCGAAGGTCCGGAGCACGTCGGGAATCCAGCACCAGTTCTCCATGATCTGGGACGGCGCCTCCACGAAATCCCATTCGGTCCGGGCGCCGCTGAACCGCGCCATCTCGGCCCTCGAGAGCGATATGTGGAGGATGTGGCCGAACTCGTGGAACAGGGTGACCACCTCGTGGTGCAGGAGCAACGAGGGACCGTCCGGAGTGGGCCGGGTCAGGTTCGCCACCATGGCGCTCACCGGCCGGCGGAGGCCGCCCTCGATGTCCATCCCGCCGGGCGCCAGCGGGAAGGCGGCGGCGTGCCCGAACTTGCCGTCGCGGGGATGCAGGTCCATGTAGAAGTGGGCCACCAGCTCGCCCGAGGCGGTATCGGTGATCCGGTACGCCAGCACCTCCTCGTGCCAGACCGGCGCATCGACCTGCCGGTAGGTGAGACCGAACACCCGCTGGGTGATCTCGAACATCCCTTCGATCACCCGGTCCTTGGGGAAGTAGGGGGCCACCTCCAGAGGGTCCACCCCGTAGTCCCGCTTCATCTGCTCGTTCTGGCAGTAGGCGCGGTCCCAGGGCTGGACAGGCAGCTCATAGCCCTGTGCCTCGAGCAGCCGCTCCATGGCGGCCCGCTCCCGGAGGCCCGCCTCGGTCAGGCGGCCGAGGATCGACCCGTAGAAGTCGGTCACCGCCTCGGGCCGCCGTGCCATCTTCTTCACCATGCTGTGGTGCGCCCAGGAACCGGCGCCGAAGATGGAGGCCAGCCGGGCCCGGATCGCCAGGGCCTCTTCGAGAACCGGCGTGTTCGCATCCCTGGCCCGGTTGCCGAACTTGTGGGCCAGCGCCTGCCTCAGGTCGCGGCGCGGGGAGTTCTCCATGAACGGGATCACATCTGGATAGGCCATCGTGATGCGGTAGGAACCCTCGGACTCTCCCGGCGCCAGCTGTGCCACGTACGAGTCGGGCATGCCCTCGAGGTCGTCCTCGGTGACCTCGAGGTGGTCCTCGTACTCGGCCAGGGCGGCGGAGAACGCGACCTGGCAGCTGACCAGGCGGGTGAGCAGCTCCCGTACGCGGGACCGGTCCTCCTCGCCCAGCTCGTGACCGGCCATGCGGAAGTCGCGCAGGACGTGATCGAGGGCTCGCGCCGGCTCGCCTGCCAGCGCCCCGGCGTCTTCGGTGCCCGCGTAGTCACGGATGGCCCGGTACAGATCACGCCGCGAGATCAGGTCGAGGGCCCACTTCTCCAAGCGCTCCTCGCCCTCCCGGGCGGCCGTCCGGACCGCCTCGTCCGTGGCCACCTGGCCCAGGAAGGGTCCCCTGCCGTACGCGACGGAGCCCAGGCGAGCCACCTCCTCGAAGGGCCGCAGGGTGTTGGCGAACGTGCGCGGACCCTGCACCGAGAGGATCTCCTCGACCAGATCCTCACCGCGGGCGATGGCCGCTTCCACGGCGGTGGCCACCGACTCGGCTGTCACGGACGGGTAGTCGAAGAGCGTCTGTGGCGCGTTCATCTAACGCATGTCCTCGTAGGTGTCCCACGCGGGATCGGGCTCCACCATCACCTCGTAGACCTGGGGTGACCACCGGTCGGCCAGCCGCCGGACGTCGTCGGCCACTCCCTCCCCCACGTAGGCGTAGAGCACGGTGAAGTCATCGAAGGCTCGATGGGCGTAGATCACGCCCTCGGTGCCCAGGGACTCGGCCAGGTCCTTCTCCACCTCCCTGACCAGCACCGGGTCGAACGACTGGACCTCGATGCTGACCGTCACCACGAAGTCCAGGTCCAGGTGGTCGAGCCTCTTGAGGGCCCGGTTGATGAAGAGCCGGCTGTCCCCCAGCTCCTCGTCCTCCTCCTCGATGAACTCCCACCTCCGGCCCGTGGCCAGGCCCGAGTGGCGGTCGACCTCGTCCGCCAGGTCGAGTAGCGGCACCCCCCAGGAGAGCGGATGGGGGACCACGTCCACCGACCCGACCCAGCTCTCCATGAGGTCCTCGCCCAGGAGGTCGTCCAGGAGGCGGAACACCACCTGGAGCTGCAGGACTTCATCCAGGCCGCCGAAGTCGGGATGGCCTACGGTCAGGTTCAGCTCCTCGCGGCTCTGGTCGGGCTCGATCACCACCAGGACATCGCGCGGGTGTATCCGGAGGTTCGCCACCGCGAGCGCGACCGGCGTGACGGGGATCCTGGCCGGGTGGTACTCCCAACCCCCATCGGGTTCGGGCGCAGCCCGGACCCACCGTTCGGTGAGCGGGCGCAGGGCAGGGTCCGAGGCGGCGCTCAGGCACAGCGCGTGCCGGGCTTCGAGTCCGGGCAGCAGATCCCACTCGAGTCCGGGATCGATCGCCTCCGTCAGGTCCGTCAGCTGCTCGGTGCCGTCCCCATACTCGCCCTGAGCCAGTTCCTGTTCCAGCAGGTCCCGCAGCACCGGCCACTCCCGCCAGAACGCCGCGATGGCATCGCCGGCCGTCACCGGGAGGGAGCCAACCCGGTCGGGCCGCTCAAGTACCGGCCCGAACATGGGGTGGGGCGAGGGAGCGGATCAGGTTCACCAGCGGTTCGTGTATTCCGGGCCCGGCGATGATGAAGTGGGTGGAGTCCACCCCGGCCGGGCTTGTCGTCATGTCGGCCGTCAAACCGCCTGCTTCCTCGACCAGCAACAACCCCGCCGCCACATCCCACGGATAGATGCCGAACTCCCAGAACCCGTCGAAGCGCCCGCAGGCCACCCAGGCGAAGTCCAGAGCGGCCGACCCGAGCCGGCGTATGTCCCGCACCCGCTTCATCACCTCCCCCGCCGCGGCGGTGTAGGCCGGGCCGTGGAGGTGGCGGTCGTAGGGGAATCCGGTTCCGACCAGGCACTCCTGGAGCCTGGTCTTGGAGGAGACGCGGATGGGCCGGCCGTCCAGGTAGGCGCCCTGCCCCCGGGCTGCGGTGAACAACTCTCCCCGCATCACATCGACTACTACGCCCGCCACCGGCTCGTCCGCGTCCCAGAGCCCCACGGAAGTGGACACGTGCGGGTGGCCGTGCAGGAAGTTGACGGTGCCGTCAAGGGGATCCACGATCCACCGCCGCCCTACCGCCTCGGTCTGGCCGCCCCCTTCCTCGCCCAGCACCTCATCCTCGGGGCGCATGGTGCTCAGGACGTCCCGGATGGCCGCCTCGGCGGCCCGGTCCACCTCTGTCACCGGATCGACCACGCTCTTGAGGTCCGGGTCGAAGTCCCGCCCGAACGACCGGCGCACCACTCGGGCGCCGGCCCGCGCCGCGGCGATCGCCACGTCCAGGTCGGTCCGCAACTCCACGTTCAAGGCTCCGGTGGTCACCCGAATAGTCCCGGCGTAGGATGCCGGACGATCCGCCCGCGGCCGCCGGAACACCCCTGGTTGTCTCGCAGACAGGCCTCCTTGGACTATGAACTGTGAATGGCGGTTCGGGGGCGCGCCGCCCCGCCGTTGCCATCCGGTGCGTGATAGCGCATCATCTTACGGCCAGGCACGCCGGATTCCGGGTAATAGAAGAGCGCCGGACGCGCCGTACAATCCCGCCGGTGGCACGGACGGTGACAACCCTGCGGCTGGTCGGCGCGTTGCTGGCGGGCATCATGCTGGCTCTCGGCTACCCACCGTACGAGTGGACCTCCCTCGCCTGGTTGGGCCTGGTGGGATTCGTCTGGCTGGTGGCGACGGCCGGCACCCGAGCGGTCGCCCTGTGGTCCGGCTACCTGTTCGGGCTGGCCTACTTCGCAGTCATCCTCTCCTGGCTCATCGAGGTGGAGCTGATCGCCTACTACCCGCTGGCGATGGTGCAGGCCCTGGCCTTCCTCATCGCCGCCGGCGGAATATTCCGCTACCGGGACGCCGCCCCCTGGACGTTCGTGCTGGCGACGGCGGGAGCGGGGGCGCTGGCGGAGTTCCTGCGGGTGCGGTGGCCCTTCGGCGGCTTTCCCTGGGGATCGATCGGCGTCATGGCCGGCGCCACGCCCCTGCGGCCCTCCGCCCAGTGGATTGGAGCCACCGGCTGGGGAGTCCTGCTGGCGGCGGTGGCGGCGGTGGCCGTTCTGGTGCTTCGCCGCCGCCTGTCCTGGAAGGTCCTGGCGGCCGTGTCCGGGGGTGTGGTGATCCTGGGGCTGGCCGGGAACGTCTGGCCGGCAATACCGGAGGGCGAAACCCGGTCGGTGACGATCGTGCAGGGGAACTCCCCCTGCCCCGGGACGCGGTGCCTGGGCGAGCGCCGGCTCATCTACGAGAGCCACCTGGCGCTGACCCGCGCCCTGGAACCCGGTCCCGACCTGGTGGTCTGGCCCGAGAGCTCCACCGGAGGCAGCGCCGACCCGCTCCGGGATCCCGCGGTGGCCGGGGCCATCGGCGCCGAAGCCGTCCGGCTTGACGCGACGCTCCTGGTGGGGGGAGACCTGGACGCGGGACCCGGTCACTTCGACAACCTCAACATGGTCTTCGGGCCCAGCGGCGCCATCGTCGGCACCTACCGCAAACGGCACCCGGTGCCGTTCGGCGAGTACGTGCCCCTCCGCCCCCTCTTCCAGGTGGTGCCGGCCCTCGACCGGGTGCCCCGGGACATGGTCCGGGGCCGGGAGCAGGTGCTGTTCGACCTCGACGGAGTCCGGTTCGGATCCGTCATCAGTTACGAAGGGGCCTACGCCCGCTACGAGCGGGAGGCGGTGAGGGCGGGAGCGGCGTTCCTGGTGCTGGCGACCAACGAGGCCTCCTTCGGCAGGACGCCGGCCAGCGACCAGATGATCGCCATCAGCCGGATGAGAGCGGCGGAGCTGGGAGTGGACCTGGTGCACGCCGCGGTTACCGGCAAGTCCGCCTTCGTCCACGCCGACGGGCGGGTGGAGAGCCGGACCGAGCTCTTCGAGACCACCACCGCCGCCGGCGTCCCCGCGGCCCGGACGGCCGGCCCCACCCTCTACGTCCGCTGGGGCGATTGGCTCCAGGTCGGGGCGATGCTCGCCTATCTGGGGCTGCGGGTCGCCGGCCTCATCAGGAGGGAAGAACGGGCATGAGCGGGGGTGGGCTCCGGGTCGGGATCGACCTGGGTGGCACCAAGATCGAGGGCGCCGTGCTCGACCCCGGCGGGCGGGTGCTGGTCAGGAAGCGGGTTCCGACGCCGGCCGGGGACTACGAGGGCACCGTCCGGGCGGTGGTGGAGCTGATCCGCGAGGTGGAGGCCGGCGCCGGTGGGCAGGGCACCGTCGGGATCGGAACGCCCGGGGCCATCTCCCCTTTCTCGGGGCTGCTGCGCAACTCCAACTCGGTGGCGCTGAACGGCCGACCCCTTGATCGCGACCTGGAAACGGCGCTGGGAAGGCCGGTGCGGCTGGCCAACGACGCCGACTGTTTCGCACTGGCCGAGGCGGTAACGGGAGCAGGCGTGGGGGCCCAGACCGTGTTCGGCGTGATCCTGGGAACCGGCGTGGGCGGCGGCCTGGTGATCGACCGAACCCTCCAGGCCGGCCCCAACCGCATCGCCGGGGAATGGGGTCACAACCCCCAACCGGCCGAGACGGGCGGGCGGGCCTGCTACTGCGGGAGGACCGACTGCGTGGAGGTCTACCTGTCCGGTCCGGCGGTGGCCCGTGAGTACCGGCGATCCGGCGGGATGGAACTGACGGCTGAGCAGGTCATGGACCGTATCGATGGCGACGCGGTAGCCACCGCGGTGTTCGATCACTACGCCACCCGCCTGGCGAGGGCCCTGGCGGTGGTGATCAACGTCCTCGATCCCGAGGTCGTGGTCCTGGGCGGCGGCTTGTCGAACGCGGATCAACTCTACGAGGAGGTGCCGCAAAGGTGGGGAAAGTGGATATTCTCCGATGGCGTGGCCACCCGCCTGGCAAGGAACCGGCACGGCGACTCCGGGGGCGTCCTGGGGGCGGCCTGGCTGTGGCCGGTCCCCGACGAGGCGGCGCGATGAAAGGCGAGGCATGATGGAAGGCAAGCGAAGCTCCCGGATAGTGACCGGACTCCTGCTGGTGGTGATCGGCGCGTTGTTGCTCGTCGAGAACCTCACCGACTGGAGCTACACGTTGAGCGACTGGTGGCCGGCGATCCTGGTGGTGATCGGAGTCGGCAACCTGGTGCGGCGGCGCTCGGGCCGGTGGTTCTGGGCTGCGGTCACCCTGTTCGGCGGGTTGATGCTGGTGGACTCCCTTGGTATCTGGGGCATCGACTACGGAGACGTGTGGAGGCTGTGGCCGCTCGTCCTGGTCTGGGTGGGCGCCAGGTTCATCCTGCTGGGCCGCCGGCCCCGGACCAGGCGCCGCAAGCAGGACCGGGACTCCGAGGCCATCGAGACGACCGATGTGAACGTGTCGTGCGGGTTCGGAACGACCGAGCAGCGGATCACCAGCCGGAACTTCTCCGGAGGAGCAGTCAGCGCTGTCTTCGGATCCGCCAAGATCGACCTGGTCGATGCCGGGCTGGCGATCAGCGCACCCAAAGTGGACGTCTCAGCGGTATTCGGAGGGGTCGTCTTCGTGGTGCCCGACGACTGGGTGGTCGACCTCCGCACCACCAACATCTTCGGCGGAGTCAACGATCAGCGAGGCGAGACCTCACCCCGCACGGGTCCGACCCTGACGATCACCGGAACCTGCCTGTTCGGCGGGATCACCATCGAATCCGGCCCGGCCGGAAAACGGTCGGCCTGACGGGTGGCCAGTGGCCAGTGCGTTCAACAAGGAAAGGCGGCAGAGCCGGCAGGGTTCGCTGTCCTCACCCTCCTGTTCAACTGCTGAGATACATCATCCCGCCGACCATGGTGATATGGAAGAAAGAGAGAAAGTCCATACCCCAGATGATGTCGTAGCGGGTAGGCGAGACCTTCATCAGTAGAGCGTCGAGGTCCGTGCCGCGCAGGTCCGCTCCGCCGCCCTGCACTATCGGTATGTCCATCCGCAATCTGTACACACCGGTTTCTTCCTCGTTCTGGTTCACGTCCCAATACCTTCCAACATCAACCTGCGGGAGGCCAACCTCTTGCGTTACTCTCTCCGAAATCATGGTCCTCGTTGCTCCTGTGTCAACCAGGGCTGTGTAACGACGAGCGACCGGATGAGCAGGTGCGGGCAGGGATACCGCAGCCACCGGCAGGAACCGGTTGTCAACCATAGGAATGTGGCAAGTGGGCATCAGGGTCGGCTCATGACCTGGGCCATGATGCCGAGTTGTGCCGGTCGTTCACCGATCCGTTTCATCGAGAAATTGCCGAACCCGAATGTCTCGTGTCCATACTCGTAGGCGTCGCCCTTGTCGTTGAAGATACGCACGACTTCGCCATCTCGCATGAGAACCACGCGTCCAGCGTGTTCCCTTTCCAACGCTTCCCGGTACTTGGGGTATGCGGCGTGGTTGATTTCTGCCTGGGACGCACCAAGCGGAACCGACACCTGGGTCTCCTTCTCCCGGTTTTCGAAGGCTAGCGCGCCGGCGTTGGTTTCGGTCCACGGACCGCGGCTCAGCGGTGAGGTCGCTATATTGAGCCGGGTTTCGGCAGAGCTCACGGTTGTGGGCTCAACCCGGCCGCCGACCGAGCCCTGGCCAGGGCCTTGCGCATGTGCAGCTCGGGGATGGGCCCTCGCCGGACCGCCTCCTCCGCCGGACGCCCCTCGTAGAGCACCTGGCGTAACAACGCTGCCACCCTCTCGAGCCGCTCCGCCTGGTCGTCCACGTCGGCGGGAGAGAGCAGGTCACCGTGGCCGGGCACCACCGTGGGCCCCACTCCGGGGCGCGCCGCGGCCAGCGTGGCGGGCCACTCCAGGGGGTAGGAATCGCCCATTTCGGGGCTCTTGCCCTGTTCCACCAGGTCCCCCATGAAGGTCACGCCGCCGCAGCGGACCACCACATCAGCGTCGGTGTGGCCACGCCCGTGGTACGTGGCCTCGACCCGGTGCCCACCGATGTCGATGGCGGTCACCGCCTCGAAGGTGTGCTGCGGCGGCACCACCCTCACCCGCTCGATCTCGTCTCTCCGCTCCCTGGGCACCCAGCGCCGGGCATCGTCGAAGTGGGGTTCCGTATTCCCCCGCAGCATCCGCCGGCAGGACCGGTGTCCCCAGATGGCCGCGCCGGGGAAGAGGGCGTTCCCGAACACGTGGTCCCAGTGCCAGTGGGTGTTGACCACCCACCTCACCGGCTTGGCCGTCAGCGTGCGAAGCTCGCCGGACAGTTCGCGGGCGGCATCCTCACTCTCGCGGGTGTCGACCAGCAGGACGCCGTCGGCGCCGATCACGACCCCGATGTTGATCCGCAGGAAGGGATAGGGACGCCGGAAGACGCCATCGGCGAGCTCTTCGAACATGGCTTCGCGAGATTACCGCCGCCCGATCGGCGTTCCCGCCGCCGTTGCGCCATCATTGTGAGGCAATGCCCACCAACGTCTCCCCCGAGTACAAGAAGGCCGAAGCCGACTACAAGGCGGCCCGGGAGTCCCGGGACCGCCTGACGGCACTGCGGGAGATGCTGCGCACCATCCCCAAGCACAAGGGAACCGAACACCTCCAGGCCGGGATCAAGACCAAGATCAAGGAGTTGACCGAGGAGCTGGCCGCTCCCAGGAAGGCGGGTGCGCGGGCCGGGCCGGTCTACACCGTCCGGCCGGAAGGGGCGGGCCAGATCGTCCTGCTCGGACCTCCCAACAGCGGCAAGTCCTCGCTCCACCACGCCCTCACCGGTTCAGGCGCCCCGGTCGGGGCGTACCCCTTCACCACCCAGCATCCCCAGCCCGGAATGGCGCCCGTGGGTGACATCGGGATCCAGCTGATCGACCTCCCGCCGATCACCGCCGAGCACACCTTGCCCTGGATCGGGAATGCCCTGCAGCCCGCGGACGGGGCGCTCTTAGTGGTTGACGTGTCGGAGCCCGGCTGCGTAGCGGCCGTGGAGGAGTTGGTGGGGTTGCTGGAGGAACGCAAGGTGTTCCTGACCGGGGAGTGGCCCAGCGGCGCGGGGGCGCCCACGGATCCCGATGATCCGTTCGCCAAGATCCTGCCCGCCGCGGTGGTGGCGTCCAAGGCCGACCTGACCGAACAGGTCGAGGAGGAGATCGAGGTGCTGATGGAGTTGGTCGACCTCGACCTCCCCATCCTCAGGTCCTCGATTCCCGGGGACGAGGTAGGCCACCTGGGTGACTGGCTCTTCGACGCCTTGGGGGTGGTGCGGGTCTACACCGTCTCGGCCGCCGCGCGAAAGGACGACCGGCCCTACACGATCCGCCGCGGCCAGACGGTGCTGGATGTGGCCACCCTGATCCACAAGGACTTCGCCCGCGATCTCAAGTACGCCCGGCTGATCCGGCCCGGCCGGCCCGACCGCCGCATCGGGAAGGCGTTCCCCCTCGAGGACGGAGACCGCATCGAGATTCACATCTGAGCGGCGCCCCGGCCGTCTAGTGGTCTGTCTGTGGAATGGCGGTGTGGTATGGCGTCGGCAGCGGTGTTCCTCGCAAGGCCCGCTGACGAAGGCGTACCCGCAGCGGTACGTTGAGGAAGCGGAACGCAGCGACGGGACGCCGATGACCTCCAGATCACCCGGTTGTTTCGCAGACAGACCACTACCTCCCCTGGTTGGTGTAGCCGTGCGGCAGGTTGTCGAAGCGGGTGTACTCAGCGGCGAAGGTGGCCTTGACCACGCCGGTGGGACCGGCCCTCTGCTTGGCGATGATGATGTCGGCCAAACCCTTCTGGTCGGACTGCGGGTTGTAGTACTCGTCGCGGTAGATCATGAGCACCACGTCCGCGTCCTGCTCGATCGCCCCCGACTCGCGGAGGTCTCCGAGCTGCGGGCGCCGGTCTCCCCTGCTCTCCAGGGCGCGGTTGAGCTGCGAGACCGCAATCACCGGCACGTCCAGTTCCCTGGCCAGCCCCTTGAGGTTGAGGCTGATCTCGGCGATCTCCTGCTGCCTGTTCTCCCTGGTACGGGCCTGCATCAGCTGCATGTAGTCCACCACCACCAGATCCAGCCCTCTCTGGCGCTTCATCCGCCGGCACTTGGCCCGGATGTCGGTAACCGTGCGCGACCCCTCGTCGGCGTGCAGCGGCGCCCCGTACAGGCTGGCCGAGGCGGACACGAGCCGGGGCCATAACCTGGCCGACTCGCCCTGATCCAGGCCGGAACGCAGCTTCATGGAGTTGACCCGGGCGTAGGATCCCAACCAGCGGTAGGCGATCTCCATCGGCGACATCTCCAGGCTGAACAACGCCACCGGCCCGTTACTGAGGGCCACATGGCTGGCTATGTTCATGGCCAGGGCGCTCTTGCCCATACCGGGACGGCCGGCCACCACTATCAGCGTGCCGGGCTGGAGGCCCCCCAGCTTGCGGTCCAGATCCGTCAGGCCGGTGGAGAGTCCGGTGACGTCCTGCTCGCCTCTCTCCGCCTTCTCCAGCTTCTGCAGGATCTGCTCGAGCAGGCCTCCCATCTGCTCCAGGCCGCCGTCCATCCGGTCCTGCGCCACCCGCAGGACGGCCTGTTCGGCCTGGTCCAGGACCGTTTCGATCTCCATGTCCAGGTTCATGGCCAGGTCACCGATCCGCCGGGTCGCCTCCAGCATCCCGCGCCGGACGGCATGTTCGGCGACCACCTCCGTGTAGTAGCCCACGTTGGCGGCACTGGGCACCTTGTCCCAGAGCACGGCGACCCTGCCGACGCCGCCCACCTTGTCGAGATTGCCCATCCTGGTCAGACGGTCGGCCACCGTCAGCGTGTCGATGGGTTGGTTGTCGTCGTAGAGGCGCACCATGGCGCCGAAGATCATCCGGTAGGCCGGAACGTAGAAGTCCGACTCCTTCAGGCGTCCGATCACCTCATCGGCCGCCGGCTGCGACCGGAGGACCGCGCCCAGCACGGACTCCTCCGCTTCGCCGCTGTGGGGCGGAGCCATGGCCTGGGTGAAGGCAACGGGGTCGGAGACCCGCTCGGCCACCGTCACGGTGTTGCCCCTGCGGGGAAGATGGCCCGGCCCATACTGCGCCCTCCCTCTGTCCTACATCGTCACTACCAGGATGGCGCGAGGGTGTGACATTCCCCACCGCGCGGTCCCCCGGCTACGCGGCGACGTGCGGGAAAGTCACAGGGGGAAGAGGGAAGTGGCCGGGGAGGTAACCGGTAGTCGCGCCGTCCGACCGGATCCCAACCGCCAGTCAGCATAGGCAACCGGAAGGCCGGCAGGCCCCGGTTCCGGGGCCAGATTTTGCCGCTCTTCAGGTTTCTGCCCGGGACGCGGACCACTCGCCGGAGCAACGCCCGGGCGTCACCGGTGAGCCGGGATCACATCCAGAGTCAGGACGCACTGCACCTCAGGATGCAGGGTGATGGACACCTCGTGGTAGCCGATGGTCTTGATGGGTTCCGCCAGCAGGACCATACGCCGCTCCAGGACCACCGACGACAGGCTCCTCACCGCGTCGACGATCTCGGCGATCCCGATCGACCCGAACAGCTGACCCTCGTCATTCACCCGGGCGGCGATCACGACCCGGGTCTCGGCCAGGTGCGAGCGGATGTTCTCGGCGGCTTCCAGTTCGCGACGGCGAGCCTCCCGGCGGACCCGCGCGGCCTCCTGGATCTGGCGGATCATGCCGGTGGTGGCATTGGCGGCCAGCCCCTGGGGCAGGAGGTAGTTGCGTCCGTAGCCGGTGGACACCTCCACGATGTCTCCCTTCGTGCCCAGACCGGCCACGTCGGACTTGAGCACCAGCCTCATCGCGGGCTCTTCGTGTACGGCAACAACGCCATCTCGCGAGCGTTCTTGATGGCGATCGCCACCCGCCGCTGGTACTGGGCGCAGGCGCCGGTTACCCGCCGGGAACGGATCTTGCCGCGTTCGGAGATGAAGCGGCCCAGGATGTCCAGGTCCTTGTAGTCCACGTAAGGCACCCTGGTGTTGTCGCACTTCATCTGCCCGCAACCCGGACAGGCCCGCTTGCGGATCGTCTTGGGTCCTCTGGGCCGCCGGCGGCGGCGGTTCGGGATTCGTCTCGCCATGAGTCATAACTCCTTGTCAGAAGGGTGCTTCGTCAGGCGGCGGGTTGTTCCGCGCCACGGGGGCAGGGGGTACGTTGCCCTGCTGCTGGCCGCCGCCGCTCCAGCCGCCGCCGCGCGGGATGCGGGTCACCGAGGCGGTGGCCCACTTGAGGCTGGGGCCGATCTCGTCGACCTGGATCTCGACCACGGAGCGCGGGTCGCCCTCCTGCGTCTCCCAGCGGCGCTGCTGCAGCCGGCCGGTGATCAACACCCGGGTCCCCTTGCGCAACGACTCGGAGACGTTCTCGGCCAGGTCGCGCCAACACGTGGCGTTGAAGAAGCTCGCCTCGCCATCCTCCCACGTGTTGGTGTCGCGGTTGAAGCGCCGGCGGTTCACGGCGATGCTGAGACTGACCATGGCCACCCCGTTGGGCGTGAACCTCATCTCGGGGTCCTGGGTCAGGTTGCCTACGATGGTTACTGTGTTGTCAGGCATGCCATTCCTATCTGTGTGTGCTGCTCACTCGGTTCCTACCCATTACATCAAGACCCTGTGACACTCCCTCATGCACCGGATACGTCCGCAGCGCTCCTGTCAGGCTGATCCGATGACTCTTTGGTGGTCTTCGTGCGACCGGGACGAGCACCCGGCCGGATGATCTTGTGCCGGATCACCGCGTCGGAAAGGGATAGGGCGCGGTCCAGGGCGGCGACATGGTGGGGCTCACCCTCGAACGTGATCACCGTGTAGTAGCCCTCACGGACCTTGTCGATCTCGTAGGCGAGCCGCCGCTTGCCCCAGAAGTCGATCTCCATGACCGACGCATCGGCTTCTTGGAGAAAGTTCTTGAGAACCTGTGACTCACGCCTGGCATCGGCCTCGGCCAACTCGGGCCTATGAATGGTCATCAACTCGTACGTGCGCATGGGGACGCATCACCTCCTTCGGACATCCGGGTTGGTACAAGCCCCCCGGAAGGCGCCCTCTCGGGCGCAGGAACTTCGATTGTGGGAACCGCATGCCGGGCATCTTGCATGAACGGCGGGGGAAAGTCTAGTGGTCTGTCTGGGGAGTGGCGGCGGGTTATGCGCCAGCCGGCGGTGTTCCTCGCAAGGCCCGCTGACGAAGGCGTACCCGCAGCGGTACGTTGAGGAAGCGGAACGCAGCGAGGGACGCCGACGGCAAGCAGAATACGCCTAGCTATTCCCCAGGCAGACCACTGGCCTGTTCGGTGGTTGCTAGTTCCAGCCAAGGCGCACCTGGAAGATCTCCGGCCAGAGCTTGCCGGTCAGGTAGAACGACCGGTCCTCGGGGTCATAGGCGATGCCGTTGAGCACATCTATCCCGTCGGTCGATCCGAGGCGATCGCGCAGCGACGATGCGTCGATGTGGCCGACCACCCTCCCGGTGCCGGGGTCGATGACCACGATCTCCTCGGTCTGCCACACGTTGGCGTAGACGAGATCCTCCACGCACTCCAGCTCGTTGATCCGCTCCACGGGCACACCGGCCCTCAGAACCTCCACCCCGCCCAGGGGCTCGAAGGTCGTCCGGTCCCGGAAGGTCAGCCATGACGATCCGTCGCTCATGACCAGCCGGTCCTCCTGTGCGCACAACCCCCACCCTTCGCCTTCGTAGGAGTAGGCGCCCAGCGGGGCGAGCGTCTCCGCATCCCAGACGAAGGCGGTCCCCTCTCTCCAGGTCAGCTGGATGAGCCGATCGCCCACCAGCTCCAGGCCCTCGCCGAAGAACCCGTCTTCGAGGCTCGTGGAGCGGATCACATGACCGGTGGCGGGATCCACGATCCGCACGGTCGACTCGCCGTAGAGCCCGGTGCTCTCGTAGAGGACCCCGTCTCCCATCACCAGGCCCTGGGTGAAGGCCTGCGGGTCGTGGGGAAGCGTCTCTACGACAACCAGCTCGATGGATACCGGATCGGCCGGAACCATCGGCTCCACCGGCGCCGGCGGAGCGGTCGTGGTCACGACGGTGGTGGTAACGGCGGTGGTGGTCGCGACGGTCGTGGTCGCGACGGTCGTGATCGCTGCGGTCGTGGTCACGGCTGTGGGTGCGGCCGTTACCGGCACGGTGGTCGCGGGAGAGGTGCTGGCGGTGGAGGCGGGACTCCCGGTGGGTGAGGCGCCGGCGCAGGACCAGAGGAGCAGGCACCCGAGCAGAGCCACCGCCGCCCGCCAGTTGGACCGTCTCCCCTGATGCACGAGCGGTCCCTCCCCCCTCAGGGGCGGTGGGAACCGGCGGAGCGGAGGGCGGCCAGCAGGGGGATGGCCGCTATCTTCTCCTCGGTCAACTTTTCCCACCTCAGCCCGGGTGCCGGGCGCGGACCGTCACAGGCGATCACCCGATCAGGGGTGACGATCAGGTCGAGACGGAGGTCATGGCCCGCCATCGGGATCCGGTCGGCCTCCAGAACCTGGATCTCGTGAACGGTGGTAGCCACCAGGGTCTCCGGTCCGATGAGGCCCGCCTCCCAGGCCAGGGCGTACTCGAGATCGCTGAAGCCCCCGCCCTTCCCGAGCCGTGCGCCGGTCGGGTCCACGGCCACGCACCCGGTGATCACCAGGTCAACCGGAGCCATGTCCTCGATCCGGACGGTGCGAGCCGAGCGGGAGGCGCCCTTGATGGATGACGCCGCCCGGGGAGGATCGGTCAGGCGATCGGGATCCAGGCAGAAGAACGGCTCCGGCTCGGCCAGCCGGGGTACCGCCATGAAGACCAGCTTGCCGTCCTCGAGTGCCCGCTGGCGGACCGGCCACTGGGGCGAGTCCGGGTTGGACTTCAGGGTGCCGGCCTGGCGCCAGGCCCGCGTACCGCGCAGCCGCTCGGCGGCCGCTTCCGCGCCCACGAAGTTGGAGATCCGGTTCCGAGCGCCCGGAAACCGGGCTATCCCTGCGGTCGAGAGGCGGTCCCACACCATCTCCCGCAGCGAAGCCTTGGCGGCGAGGAGGGCGGGGTCCCCTCCGGCATCACGATCGTGGCGGGCCGCCGTCCGTACCATCCCGGTCACGTTACCCTGCCCCGATCCCGCAAAACCGGCCCGACCGGCCCGCCCCCACCCCGGAAGGCTTCAACCCGATGACCCGACGGCTCATCGCCGGATCCATTGCCATCCTGCTCGTCGCCTCCTGCGGGGGAGCCGGCGCCCCGGACACCGACCGGGTCGAGCTGCTGGTGGCGGCGGCTGCTTCCCTCACCGACGCTTTCGGGGACATCGAGACGGCCTTCGAGGATGCGCACCCCGGCGTCGACGTGGTCCTGAACCTGGGAGGCAGCTCGCTCCTGAGAGAGCAGATCCTGGCGAATGCGCCGGTGGACGCCTTCGCTCCGGCAGACGTGGCCATCATGGAAGAGGTCCGCGCCGCCGGCCTCGTCAGCGGCAGGGCTCGCGTCTTCGCCCGCAACACCATGGCCATCGCAGTTCCCGCCGGGAACCCGGGCGGGGTGACCGGCCTCGACGACCTGGCCCGGCCTGAGCTGCTGGTGGGATTGTGCGCCGAGACGGTTCCCTGCGGCCGACTCACCCGCCAGGTCCTCCGGAGAGCCGGGGTCACGGCCCAACCCGACACCGAGGAACCCAACGTGCGCGCCCTGCTCACCAAGGTCGAGCAGGGGGAGCTCGACACCGGGATCGTCTATGCCACCGATGTCCGGGAAGCGAACGGCGCGGTCGCCATCACCATCCCTGAGGAGCACAACGTCACGACCGACTACCCGATCGCGATAATGTCCGCCACGTCCCACCCGGAAGCCGCGGCTGCGTTCGTCGCCTTCGTACTGTCGGACGAGGGACGGACGCTCCTGAACCGGCACGGGTTCCATCTCCCCTGACGGTGCCGAGCAACCACCGGACCCGGGGAACGTGCATAATCAGGGTTGATGACTGAAGACGAGGACAGCATCCGGAAGGCCTCCCGCCTGAGTAGTGGCCGGTCCAGGACGGTCCACCGGCCGCGCCGGCCGCCCGCGTTCATCGCCATCCCCGCCATCATCGGGCTGGCGCTGTTCGCGCTGCCGGTGCTGGGGCTCCTGGGCCGCGCTCCATGGAGGCGGCTCCCGACCCTGCTCGGCTCCGATCTGGCGCTGGAGGCCCTCCGGCTGTCGGCGATCTCCTCTGCCAGCGCGGCGGTCATCTCCTTGCTGCTCGGCGTGCCCGTGGCCTGGACGCTGTGCCGCTACGACTTCCCGGGGCGCTCCCTCCTGCGAGGCCTCGTGCTGCTTCCGATGGTCCTGCCGCCCGTGGTGGGAGGGGCGGCCCTGCTGTTCGCCCTGGGCCGCCGCGGCCTGGTGGGATCCCCCCTGTACGAGGCCACCGGGCTCGTCCTGCCGTTCTCGACCGGCGGGGTGATCCTGGCGGGGGTGTTCGTGGCGATGCCCCTGATGGTGCTCACCGTCGAAGGCGGGCTCCGGAGCCTGGATCACCGCTTCGAGCGGGCGGCCGAGACGCTCGGCGCCGGACGGTGGACCGTGCTCCGCCGGGTGACGATCCCCATGATCGCCCCGTCGGTCGTTGCCGGCACCGCCCTCACCTGGGCTCGCGCGCTCGGTGAGTTCGGAGCGACCCTGACCTTCGCCGGCAACCTCGAGGGACGTACGCAGACGCTGCCCTTGGCGGTGTTCGTCGCCCTGGAGAGCGACCGGGACGCGGCCCTGGCGCTCAGCCTGGTGATGGTGATCGTCTCGCTGGCCGTACTCGTGGCTCTCAGGGACCACTGGTGGCGCAGCAGATGAGAACCGGTCTCGACTCACGCCTGGTGATGCGGCGAGAGGGCTTCCATCTGGATGTGGCTCTGGGCATCGATCCCGGACAGACGGTCGCCCTGCTGGGCCCGAACGGAGCGGGCAAGACCACCGTGGTAGGGGCGCTGGCCGGCCTGCTACCGCTCGACGGGGGTTACGTACGGCTCGGTGACCGGGTCCTCGAGGATGCGGCCACCGGCACCCTCGTGGGACCGGCGGAGCGCCGGATCGGCGTCATGTTCCAGGACGGGGTGCTCTTCCCCCACCTGAGCGCTCTGGAGAACGTGGCGTTCGGGCTCCGCTCCCGCCGGGTGCCCCGCCGCGAGGCGCGCCGGCGCGCGGCCGGATGGCTGGAAGCGGTGGGCCTCGGCGCGCTCTCGGGCCGGCGCCCCGATCGGCTGTCGGGAGGCCAGCGGCAGCGGGTGGCCCTGGCCCGGGCGTTGATAACCGAGCCCGCCATGCTGCTGCTGGACGAGCCGTTCTCCGCCCTCGACGTCAGCTCACGGGCCGGACTGCGCCGGCTCCTCCAGGACCACCTGGCCGGGTTCCCGGGACCGAGCCTGCTGATTACCCACGACCCCACCGAGGCCTTCCTGCTGGCCGACCGGCTGGTGATACTCGAGAACGGCTCGGTTGCCCAGGAGGGCAGCGCCGATCAGATCCGGCTCCGTCCCGCCAGCCCCTACGCGGCCGACCTGGCCGGGGTCAACCTGTTGGTCGGAGCCGCCTCGGGAAAGGTCCTGACCATCGGTAACCACCGGCTGGTGGTTGCCGAAGCGGCGTCGGGCCGGGTCATCGCCACCATCCATCCGCGTGCCATCTCCATCCACCTCGACCGGCCGGGGGGAAGCCCGCGCAACTCCTGGCGGACCAGGATCGAGCGGATCGATCACCACGCCGACCGGGTCCGCGTCCAGACCGGTCCTCCCCTGCCGGTCACCGCCGAGATCACCCCTGACGCCCAGACGGGCTTGAACCTCGCGCCCGGATCGGAGGTGTGGTTGTCGGTCAAGGCCACCGAGATACAGGTAGACGCCGGCTGACCATCTGACGGACCCTCATGTTGGGATGTTCGCCACCGGCCCTGACCTGCGCCTATGCGACCATCCTCACGAGGACTTCCACATCGTCAGAGGGGGGACTTCCACATTCCGTAGGGACGAAGTATGCCCACCGGTCGATCTGGCGCAAGGCAACCCGACACCACTTCGTGCCCGTAGACAGGCGGACACTTTATCGAGGGAAGTGTCACTAACCTAGCCCTACGGACGGTCCACTAGGAAGGGAACGATGCTGACCGCCGCTGACCTCCCCGAGCTGATGACCGTCCCATGCCCCCGGGGGCCGTTCCGGGTGCCGCTCGCCCAGTTCGTCATGGACTGGAACCGCTCCACCGACCGGGCCGGGCTGATAGAAGACCCGCCCGCGCACATCGGCGGCGACATTGTGCTGCCCGCCATAGCGGCGATTGTCCACGCGTTAGCCGCCCGCGACGGAGAGCCTGTACCCGACTGGGTGCATGAGCATCGAGCGGTCGAAGATGTCGCCATGTTCGACCATGAACTCGACAACGGACTTGACAACCCCTTCGGTCGGTGGGTCCGCTCCAACGCACCCCCCGAAAGCGAATACCACAGGGTGTTCTTCGACAGCCGCTTCCTCGACAAAGGCACTGACCGACAGTGGCTGCCAAGGATCTGACCGGCGCCGAACTGCTGGACCTGCTGGCCGAACTCGACGCAGAACTGGACACGCCCGTCAGCATCCTGATCGCAGGCGGCGCAGCCCTGGCGATACGGTGGGGCGTGCGCCGCACCAGCGACATCGACGCTGTGTCCGACGACCTGACC
The DNA here is from genome assembly GCA_028821235.1 of bacterium. NCBI lineage: Bacteria > bacterium. The sequence goes on along the minus strand of JAPPGV010000148.1, from coordinate 21,054 downwards.
CCTGAAGTACGGCGGGCGGTGGCGCGGGTCGGCGAGAGACGCGGTGTGGGCGCGGACTGGCTAAACGACGGCGCCAAAGGTTTCGCTCCGCGCCTTCCCGCCGCATCGCAGCCGGCGTTCATCGGCAACCGCCTAAGCGTGTACAGCCCTAGCGCCGAGTACATCCTGGCGATGAAACTTGTTTCCGGCCGGGACGATGACATGGGCGACATCCGGTTCCTTATGGGAGAAACAGGGCTGTCACACGGGACGAGCTGCTGCGGTTGGTGCAGAACGCGTACCCGCATCAGCGGATTCCGGTATCTGTCCAGTATCTGATAGAGCGGATAGCGTCCCAGCGTCACTGACCCAGACACCGGAACCGCAATGTGTGGTCCCGCACCGACGAGCAGGCCGGCTGGCACGGCGAAGTCTCCCGACCGTGACGGCCGTTGGCGGCAGCTAGCACCCCTACGGCAGAACACACCCGAACCAGCACACCAGGGCACCACCCCTCCTCCGGCACCTCCTAGCATCCTCCACCGACATGAACACGGTGGATCTCGTCATCATCGGGGCCGGACCCGCAGGCGCCGCCACGGCCATCCGGGCCGCCCGCCAAGGTGTCAGGACGGTGGTCTTCGACCGCGCTCCCTACGGCCGCGACAAGGTGTGCGGCGATGGGCTCACCCCCCGGGCCGTGGGCGCCCTCGAAGAGCTGGGCATCGACCTCGGCGCCTTCCACCCCGTCGAAGGCCTGCGGATGATCGCCGGAAAGACCGAGCGGATGCTGCGCTGGCCCGAGACCAGCCGCTTCCCGGCTCACGGAGCGGTTCTGCCCCGCCGCAAGCTGGACGCCGCCCTGGTGGACGCCGCCACCGAAGCGGGCGCTCGCGTGGTCTGGGATACCGAGGCCCTACCCGTTTTCGAGGGTGACGGAGTGGTGGGGGTCGAAGCCGGCGGGCGCCTCTGGAGGGCGGGAATGGTGGTGGCCGCCACCGGGGCGCCCGGCGCCGCCGCCCGGCTGCTGGGCGCCACCCGGGTGGCCGGCGAGCCCTACGGGGTGGCGATCCGCAGCTATGCGGCCTCCCCCCGTCACGCCGAGCGCTACATCGAAGCCTGCCTGACCATGCGCGACCCCGACGGCAACGCGGTGCCTGGATACGGCTGGATCTTCCCGGCCGGAGACGGGACGGTCAACATCGGCGCCGGGTCGCTATCCACGATGAAGCACTTCAGCCGCCTCAACCTGAACTCCCTGCTCGACTCCTACCACGCGCAGGTGCAGGATGCCTGGGCGCTCGGGCCCTACCTGGAGCGCCCGCGGGCCTGGCGCCTTCCGATGAGTTCCGTCCGCAGGCACGGTCCGGGATGGGTGGCGGTGGGCGACGCGGCCGGACTCGTCAACCCGATGAACGGCGAGGGCATCGACTACGGGCTGGAATCGGGCATCCTCGCCGCCGACCTGTTCGTGGAGGACCCGGTCTCGGCGCCCGAGCGGTACGACCGGGTGGTGGGCGAACGCTTCGACGCCTTCCTGCGCACCGGCCGGCGGTTCTCCCTGCTGATCGGGCATCCCGCCATCCTCAACGCCGGGTTGCGGGTAGCGGTCGGCACCCAGGCCATCGCCCGCATCACCTTGCGGGTCATGGGCAACCTGGTGGATTCGGAGACGCCGGGCGCGGCGGGAAGGGTGCTGGGCGCCACCGACCGGATCCTGGCGCTGGCCGAGCCGTTGCTCAGGAGAACGCGAGCACAGCGCTAGCTGCCAGTTATGACAAGACGATCTAACCGGGATCCACCAACCAGGAATCCAGAACACCGGCCACTGGCCACTGACCACTGACCACTTCAGGGGTGACTCCGGGTTCCGAGTCCTGTTCCCGCACCTTGCTGACCGGGTGGGTGGTATGGTCGAAGGCGCTCACGAGAGGACCGGAGATGGCGGGAATCACATTCGATGCGGTCGGCAAGATCTATGGCGGCGAGACGCGGGCCATTGCGGACGTGTCCATCGACATTGCCGACGGCGAGTTCGTGGTGCTCGTGGGACCATCCGGTTGCGGCAAGTCCACCCTGTTACGGATGGTGGCCGGTCTCGAGGACATAACCGAGGGCAAGATCCTGATCGGCGACCGGGTGGTCAACGACGTGGCTCCCAAGGACCGGGACATAGCCATGGTCTTCCAGAACTACGCCCTCTACCCGCACATGACGGTGCGGGACAACATGGCCTTCGGCCTGAAGCTGAGAAAGACCCCCAAGAAGGAGATCGAGGAACGGGTCGGCGAGGCGGCCCGCATCCTCGAGATCACCGACTACCTGGACCGCAAGCCCAAGGCCCTGTCCGGCGGCCAGCGGCAGCGGGTGGCCATGGGCCGGGCCATCGTGCGGGAGCCGGCCGCCTTCCTGATGGACGAGCCCCTCTCCAACCTGGACGCCAAGCTGCGGGTCCAGATGCGCTCGGAACTCGGCCTCCTGCACTCCCGCCTCGGCACCACCACCCTCTACGTGACCCACGACCAGGTGGAGGCCATGACCATGGGCGACCGGGTGGCGGTGCTGAAGGCGATCACGGGCACCGAGACCAACCTCCAGCAGATAGCGTCCCCGCGGGAGCTCTACGACCATCCCCGCAACCTGTTCGTGGCCGGATTCATCGGCTCGCCCGCCATGAACTTCGTCTACGCGACGGTGGGCTCCGACGGGACCGCCACCACGCTCGACTTCGACGGCCACAGCCTGGCCGTGGACTCCGGCGACCTTCCTGACGGACTGGCGCAGTCGTCCGGGCGCGAGATCGTGGTCGGGGTGCGACCCGAGGCCTTCGAGATCAGGTCGGCGGCCGGGGCGGGCGGGAGCGCTATGACCGTCACCGCTTCCCTCGTGGAACAACTCGGCTCCGAGGCGTACGTCCACTTCGCGGTGCCGGTCCGGCCGGTGGTCACCGCCGACATCGAGGCCTTGCTGGCCGAAGAGGGTACGGATGCCGATGCGTTGGGCGACGAGACCAAGTTCACCGCCCGGGTCAACCCCGACCACGCTCCCCGCGTCGGAGAGTCCGCCGAGTTGGTGGTCGACACCACCAAGCTGCACTTCTTCGATCCGGAAACGGGCGACGCCCTGTAGGGAGAACGGACACTCCCGGCCGCTGGCCGGAGCCCTCCCTCGCGGCCTTCTTCCTCCGGATAATCCAGTGCCCGCGCGCGGGTGATAGGTGTCGCCTCGCCGGGATCATTAGCGTTTTCCCCGGCGCGCTGCGAGTGCTTGCACTAACCTGGAGAGGAGGTCAGGTCGAGCATCGACCTGACTCTGAAGGGAGGAGAAATGGCCCAAACGGGACTTGACAGTTACTTCAAGGTCTCCGAACGCGGATCCTCAGTAGGCACGGAGGTCCGGGCAGGAGTCACCACTTTCCTGGTAATGGCCTACATCCTGTTCGTCAACGCCGACATTCTCGGCGCCACCGGCCTCGATCCGGTTGCGGTAGCCGCCGGAACGGCCCTGGTGGCCGGAATCCTGTCCATCGCAATGGGGGTGATCGCCAACCATCCGATTGCGCTGGCTGCAGGGCTGGGAATCAACGCTGCAGTGGCGTTCGGCCTGGTGCTGACCGACGGGTTGACCGCGGAAGGCGCCATGGGCGTGATCCTGTGGGAGGGCATCCTCGTCACCATCCTGGTCGTGCTCGGCCTGCGGGAGGCGGTGATGGCCGCCATCCCCGACAGCCTGAAGTACTCCATCGGGGTGGGGATCGGCCTGTTCATCCTCTTCATCGGCCTGGTCAACGGAGGCCTGGTACGCCAGGGCGGCGCCATCGTGGAGTTCGTGTTCCCGAACTCGTACTCCGCCGGCACCACGCTGGTCGGGGTCCTGATCGCCTTGGTGTTGATGGCCCGTAAGGTGAAGGGTGCGATGATCATCACGATCATCCTCACCACCATCGTGGCGTTGATCCTGAACGTGATCGACCTGCCCTCCAACCTGTCGGCCAGTGTCAGCTTCTCGACGATCGGTGCTGTGGACATGGGGAACGTGTTCGCTGAGATGGGCGCGCTAGCGGCCATTCTCACGATCTTCACCTTCATGCTGACCGACTTCTTCGACACGATGGGAACCGCCACCGCGGTCTCCGAGCAAGCCGGACTGACCGATAAGGAAGGCCGGATTCCCAAGCTCCGCGAGCTGCTCTTGGTGGACTCGCTGGGCGCAGCACTCGGTGGACTGTGCGGGGTCAGCTCCAACACCAGCTACATCGAGAGCTCTGCGGGAGTAGCCGAGGGAGGAAGGACCGGCCTGACGTCGGTGGTTACGGGCGTGCTGTTCCTTGTAGCCATCGTCCTGTCGCCCCTGGCACTGCTGGTACCCAGCCAGGCCACGGCTCCGGTTCTGATCCTGATCGGATTCCTCATGGTCGGGCTGTTGAAGAAGATCGATTTCACGGATATGGAAGAAGGGCTGCCGGCGTTGCTGGCCGTCATCCTGATGCCGCTGACCTATTCGATCACGGTGGGAATCGCGGCAGGGTTCCTGACGCACACCCTGATCAAGGTCGTGAAGGGCAAGGCCGCCCAGGTCCATGTCCTGATGTGGATCGTCTCCGCTGCGTGCCTGATCTACTTCCTCCAGGACTGGCTCGGCGCCTACCTCTGATCCACCCACCTTTGACTCCGGAGAGGGCGCCGTCAGGCGCCCTCTCCCTGTTCCCGGGGGTCGGGTCATGACAGATATGGAGCGGTTCGTCCGGGGGCTACCGAAGTCGGAGCTGCACATCCACATCGAGGGCACCCTCGAGGCGCGGATGATGTTCGACCTGGCCCGACGCAACGGGGTGACCTTGCCGTACGGCTCGATCGAGGAGGTCGAGGCGGCCTACGCGTTCGCGGACCTGCAGTCCTTCCTCGACATCTACTACGAGGCCGCCGCGGTGCTCCGGACCGAGGCCGACTTCGCCGATCTGATGGCCGCCTACCTGGCCCGGGCGGTGGCCGACGGGGTACGCCACGCCGAGATCTTCTTCGACCCCCAGACCCACACCGAACGGGGCATCGACATGGGGACGGTGATCCGGGGATTCGTGAGCGCCCAGCGGGACGCCGCACCGGACATCACCTCCACGCTGATCCTGTGCTTCCTCCGGCACCTGCCCGCCGAGGCGGCGGTCGAAGCCCTGGAGGCGGCCCGGCCCTACCTCGAGCACGTCCAGGGTGTGGGCCTCGACTCCGGCGAGAAGGGCAACCCGCCGGAACTGTTCGCCGAGCCCTACCGCATGGCGGTCGCGGCCGGGCTCATCCCGGTCGCCCACGCCGGTGAGGAAGGTCCGGCCGGATACATCCGCTCGGCCCTGGACGTCCTGGGCGCCCGGCGAATCGACCACGGCGTGAGGGCCGGCGATGACCCGGAACTGGTGGATCGCCTCGTCCGGGAGCGGGTACCCCTGACCATCTGCCCCCTGTCGAACCAACGGCTCCAGGTATTCCCCGACCTCCGCAGGCACCCCCTCAAACGCTTCATGGACGCAGGGGTGCTGGTGACGGTGAACTCGGACGATCCGGCCTACTTCGGCGGCTACGTGGGCGACAACTACCTCGCGATCGCCGAAGCCCTCGGGTTGACCCGGACGGACATGGTCCGGCTGGCCAGGAACTCGATCGAGGCAACCTTCCTTCCGGACGACCGCAAGGCGACCCTCCAGGATGAGATCACCGCCTACGTCAGCGCCGATTCGGCGAGCCTTTGATGACAGACCACCACCACCGCTATCCTTAGCATGCCTGCCGCCCGTCCAGGGCGTGTGTTTTCATGGCGGGCCCGGTCCGGCGGTTGCCCGCCCCCATCCGTGTTCTCGAGGAGTTGCCATGTCCAACGTCAAACTGCGCGCCGAGACCGGCCGCGAAACCGGTACGAGAAGCTCCCGCAGGTTGAGGAGCCGGGGCATGGTGCCCGCCACGTTCTACGGTCGGGGCTCGGACGCTCTCTCGGTGGCGGTGAGCGCCCGTGACCTCCGCTCGGCGCTGACCACGGAGGCCGGACTAAACGCGGTGATCAACCTCCAGATCGGAGAGGAGACCCACACCTCCCTGGCCCGCCAGCTCCAGCGCCATCCCACCAGGGGAGACATCATCCACCTGGACTTCCTCAAGATATCCCTCACCGACGAGGTCGAGGCCGTGGTGGCCATCGAGCTGATCGGGGATCAGGCCGCGATCCGGGAGGGAGGAGGCATCCTCGAGACGATCGCCAACACGGTGACCGTTCGGGCGCTCGTGACCGCCATCCCGGAGTCGATCCATGCCGACATCTCCGGCCTGGGAGTAGGCGACACCCTGCGCGTGTCGGACCTTCCCACTCCGAGCGGGGTCGAGTACCTGGACGATCCGGACCAACCGATCCTGGTGGTCAGCCTCCCGGCCATCGCCCAGACCGAGGAAGAGGACGAGGAGGAAGACGAGGGTCTCCTGCTGGTCGGCGAGGATGGCGAAGGCACGGAGGCCGGTACCGAACAGGAAGCCTGACGGAGGTACTGAAGAATGTCCGGTTGGCCCGATAGTCGGAAACGAAATCCCAGGTAGACGTATCGCGGGCCGGCCCATCCCCGTCTCTTTCAGCACCCTCCCACCGGTCAGGCCCTTGTACCGCCGTGAGCGACAGCAATGCCGGTGATCGTGGGGCTCCATAACCCTGAGCCTGCCTACTCCGGCACGCGCCACAACGTCGGGGCCGAGGTGGTCGCCGTCCTGGCGCGGCGGTCGGAGAGCCGGCTGCGACGGGGACCCCGGCGGGTCCGGTGCCGGGTGGCCCGGGCGCGCATCGGAACCGAGCCCGCGTTGCTGGCCCTCCCGAACGCCTCGATGAACGTGACCGGGCCACCTGTCCGGGCATTACTCAGCTACTACAAGGTGAAGCCGCAGGATCTGCTGGTCATCCATGACGACATCGATCTGCCCTTCGGCCGGCTCCGGCTACGGCCGGGCCGTAGCCACGGCGGCCACAACGGGGTGCGGTCGATAGTCGGATCGCTCGGAACCACCGACTTCTGGCGTCTCAAGCTCGGCCTCGGGCGCCCGCCCGGACGCATGGACCCGGCCGCCTACGTTCTGAGCCGGTTCTCCGCCGTAGAACGCGAGGATGTCGACCATCTGGTGGCCGATGCCGCCGACGTGGTGGAGAAGTTCATGACCGATCCCGAAAGAGCCATGGAACTCGCCGGCGGCAGGCGGCCCTGACCCGGATGCGGCATTGGCGGTTCCATCCACTCGGGCCAGGGTAAGGAGGTAAGCACATGGTGCGATTGGTGGGGGCTATCGACCAGGGGACCACGAGCACCCGCTTCATGGTCTTCGACCACGACGGTGCGGTAGTGGCGTCCGCCCAGGAGGAGTTCGAGCAGATCTACCCCCGGCCCGGCTGGGTGGAGCACGACCCGGCGGAGATCCTCGCCTCCGTGGAGAGCGTGGTCACTCGGGCCCTCTCCCAGGCGGGCGTGGCGACCCGGGACCTGGTGGCGGTCGGGATCACCAACCAGCGGGAGACCACGGTGGTCTGGGACCGCTCCACGGGCACACCCCTCGCCAACGCCATCGTCTGGCAGGACACGAGGACAGCTCGGCTTTGCCGGGAACTGGAGGCCGGCCACGGCATGGACCGCTTCCGGGCCGCCACAGGCCTCCCTCTCGCCACCTACTTCAGCGGCCCCAAGGCCAGGTGGCTCCTCGACCATGTGGACGGGCTGGCGGAGCAGGCCGCCTCGGGACGGGCGGCGATGGGAACCATCGACTCATGGCTGCTGTGGAACCTCACCGGCGGTGTCGCCGACGGCCGGCACGTCACCGACGTCTCCAACGCCTCGCGGACCATGCTGATGGACCTCGACACCCTGACCTGGAGCGACGAGTTGCTCGCCGCCATGAGGATCCCGCGCGCCATGATGGCCGAGATCGTTCCCTCCATCGGCAGGGTCGGGCTCGGAACAGGGGTCCTCGAGGGGGTTCCCATATCGGCCATCCTGGGCGACCAGCACGCCGCCCTGTTCGGGCAGACATGCTTCCTCCCGGGCGAGGCCAAGAACACCTACGGGACCGGCTGCTTCCTGCTGATGAACACCGGCGAGACGATGGTCCCCTCGACCCACGGACTGCTCACCACGATCGGGTACCAGATCGCCGGGGAAGCACCTGTGTACGCGCTGGAGGGCTCCGTCGCGATCGCCGGCGCGGTGGTGCAATGGCTACGCGACAACCTCGGCATGATCTCGACCGCGGGCGAGGTGGAGACCCTGGCCGCCTCGGTGGAGGACAACGGCGACGTGTACTTCGTGCCCGCCTTCTCGGGCCTGTTCGCGCCCCACTGGCGCTCGGACGCCCGAGGGGTGATCACCGGCCTGACCCGCTTCTCGACCCGGTCGCACATAGCCCGCGCCGCCCTCGAGGCGGTGGCCTACCAGACCCGGGAGGTGCTGGAGGCGATGCAGACCGACTCGGGCGTGACGCTGAGGGAACTCCGGGTCGACGGGGGCATGGTGGTCAACAACCTGCTGATGCAGTTCCAGGCCGACATGCTCGATGTCCCGGTGGTGCGTCCCGGAACGGACGAGACCACCGTTCTCGGCGCCGCCTACGGGGCCGGGCTGGCCGAGGGCTTCTGGCGTGATCTCGACGATCTGCGGTCCCGTTGGCGCGAGGCCAACCGGTGGCAGCCCGACATGACCACCGCAGAACGAGAGATGCTGTACGACAGATGGCGCCAAGCGCTGGAACGCTCGCTGGACTGGGCGGGTTAATGGTCTGTCTGCGAAACAGCCAGGCGTGCTCTGGCTGCCATCGGCGTCCCGTCGCTGCCGACGCCATACCACACCCGTTCCACAGACAGACCACTGGCGCGGTGTAGTGTTGCCGCGGGGAGGTAGTCCTATTTCGATTCCTGACCTGCTCGCTCTCTTCCGGGTCATGTGCGTTCCCGCCATCATCGGCCTGGTGCTGGCCACCGAGCACACCACCGGTCGGTACCTCTTCGGCATCGCCACCGTGCTGGTCATCCTCGCCGGTCTCAGTGACGCCCTCGACGGCTACATCGCCCGGCGCCAGGGCATCTCCTCCACAATCGGCGCCTTCCTGGACACCACCGCCGACAAGATCCTGGTAAGCGGCGTGCTGATCGCCCTGGTCTCCGTGGACCGGGCATCGGTGTGGGTGACGGTCATCATCATGACCCGCGAGTTCGTGGTGATGGCCATCCGGAGCGTGGTCGCCATCGACGGAACGCTGGTTCCGGCGTCGGTGGCCGGCAAGACCAAGGCCGCCGTCCAGTTCTTCGCGCTCGGGTTCGCGATGATGCGATTCCCCGACCCGTGGGGACCGCTCTACTTCGACGAGTACTGGATGTGGTTCGCCGGCACGGTGACGTTCGCTTCGGGCTGGGACTATGCCGTCAAGTTCCGGCAGGCGATCCGCCACGCCGGACGAACCGCGGATTCGTGACCGTCCTGGTCACCGGCGGCACCGGCGTGGTCGGGCAGCCGGTGATCCGCCGGCTGGTGGAATCCGGCCGGGAGGTGAGGGGTCTGGCCCGCTCGGAGAAGGCGGCGTCGGTTGTGGAAGGACTGGGCGCCGAACCGTCGGCGGGCGACATCGAGGACCCTGATTCCCTGGTCCGGGCCATGTCGGGTTGCGAGGTGGTGTACGACATCGCCGGGCTGGTGTCCTTCTGCCCGGCTGATCCGGCCGCCCTCTACCGGATCAACGTCGAGGGCACCCGGAACGTGGTGAGGGCTGCCCGCCGGGCCGGAGTCAGGCGTCTGATCCACACTTCTTCGGTGGCGGCCCTGGGAGAGAGACCGGGAACGGTCGGGGACGAGTCCACGCAGCACACCGGTCGCTACGCCAGCCACTATGCCCGGTCCAAGCACCAGGGAGAGTTGGTGGCGCGCGCCGAGGCGGGGGACATGGAGGTGGTGGTGGTCAACCCATCCTCCGTCCAGGGCGGGGGTCGGACGACCGGTACCGGCAACCTGCTGCTCCAGGCGGTGAACGGGCGCCTCAGGTTCCTGGTGGACACCCCCATCTCGATCGTCGACACCGAGGATTGCGCCCGGGGCCACATCGCCGCCGAGCAGCGAGGAGTCGCCGGCCGGCGCTACGTGCTGAGCGGTTTCACCATCACCCTCCGCCAGGCCTGGGATCTGCTCAGCGAGCTGACCGGGCGTCGTCACCCGGTCACGTTCCTGCCCAGGCCCTTGCTGGTTCCGCTGGGCCCTATGGCCGACCTCATCGGGCGGCGGGTCCGTTCGGTTCCCATCTGCCGGGAGACCGTGCATCTGATGCGCTACGGCGCCAGCTACGACGGTTCCCTCGCCGCCCGGGAGCTGGGATTGGAGTATCGATCCGCCCGCCAGACCTTCGCGGGTGCGCTCGACTCGTACCGGGAGGCCGGTCTCACCGACGCCTGACCCGGCCCGGTAACGAGCCGGCCTCCCCTCCGGAACACGGGCCGGGTACGATGGTCGGTCGTGCGCGCACCCCTTTCCACGCTCCTGGATCGCTGGCGCCACGCCCACCTACCCCGGCCTCCCGACCGGTTGGTGGTGCCGGTGGCAGCCCGGGCCATCACCGTCGCCGGGCTGGCCGGATCGGCCCGGGGGCCGGTCGTGGTGGTCGTTCCATCCGATCCGGAAGCCGAGAACCTCGCGTCCGACCTCCGGCTGTTTACCGACGACGTACTCCTGTTCCCGTCCTGGGAGACCCTGCCCTTCGAGCACGTCTCCCCCAACCTGTCCACCATGGCCTCGCGGTCGGAGGTCCGGGACCGGCTGTCGGGTGGTCCTCGCGGCCTGGTGGTGGTCGCCTCGGTGCGATCCGTCATCCAGCGGGTCAGCGGGTGCTCCACCGGCCCGGTCGTGGTGAGATCGGGGACCGAGGTGGCGTTCGAGCCCCTGGTCAGCCGCCTCGACGCCAACGGCTACACCCGCACCGACCGGGTCGAGGCGCGAGGAGAGTTCGCCGTGCGGGGCGGCATCCTCGACGTCTTCCCGGCGCAGGCCGAACTACCCGTCCGGCTCGACTTCTGGGGTGATCAGGTCGACGAGATCCGGGTGTTCTCGATCGGGTCCCAGCGCTCCACCGATTCGGTCGACGAGTTACGGGCCTATCCGGCCCGCGAGCTCCGCCCCGACCCCGAGGTTCGGGAGGCAGCCCGGGACCTCTACCACCGCCTCCCGTGGGCGGCCTCGATATGGGATCGGTTCGCGCAGGGGCTCCGGTTCGCCGGGATGGAGTCCTGGCTCCCGTGGCTGGCCCCAGCCCGCTGCTTCCTGGACGAGATCCCACCTGCGGCCACCACCGTCCTCCTCGACCCGGTCCGGATGAGAGCCCGGGCCACGGACCTCGCCGAGGAGGAGCAGGACCTGGCCGAGGCCCTTGCCGGAACCTGGGGAGAGGGCTTCCCGGTCGACCAGGACCGGCCGGCCCTGTTCCTAGACCTCGACCGCTCCCTCCCCGGCAAGGTGCTGGAGTGCCCTCCCCTGGCCGCCTCCCCGGCTGACCGAGGCATCACGGTGGGCCACTGGGAGGCTCAACCCGGTGATCGGGAATCGGTCACCGCCGGGCTGTTACGCCTACGGCTCGCCGGTACGGACGTGGTACTGGCCATGGACGGCGCCCCGGCCGCCAACCGGGTGGCGGACGTCCTGAGGGAGAACGGCCTGGACCTGCCGGTCATCGAGCGGGTGACCGGGCCGGTCCGCTCGGGAATCCTCGCCGAGGGCATCCACACCGGAGTCGTGCTTCCATCCCTGAAGCTGGCCGTGCTGGGCGAGCGGGAGATACTGGGTCGCCGCCGAGCCCATCGCCGCCCCGTCGCCCGCCGCCGGACCGCCTCCGGATATGAAGACCTCGAGCCCGGCGACTACGTGGTCCACCGCCACCACGGGATCGGGCGCTTCGACGGGCTGATCAGCCGGACCATCGCCGGGGTGGAGCGGGACTACCTCCTGATCGTCTACGCCAGGGATGACCGTCTGTACGTGCCCACCGACCAGTTGACGGCGGTTCGCAAGTACACCGGCGGGGAGTCCCCCCGTCTCAGCCGGATGGGAGGGCGCGACTGGGCGGCCACCCGGAACAAGGTGCGGCGTGAAGCCTCGGTCCTGGCCGACCACGTGGTGGCGGTCCACCGGGCCCGGGCCGCGGCCAAGGGCCATGCCTTCGCCGCCGACACTCCCTGGCAGCGCGAGATCGAGGCCGCTTTCCCCTTCGAGGAGACGGCCGACCAGTTGACCGCTATCGAGGACGTCAAGAGGGACATGGAGTCCCCGCTCCCCATGGACCGCCTCATCTTCGGCGACGTAGGCTTCGGAAAGACCGAGGTCGCCCTGCGGGCCGCCTTCAAGGCGGTGGCGGACGGGTACCAGGTTGCCATGCTGTGTCCCACCACGCTCCTCGTCCAGCAGCATTTCCAGACCTTCTCGGAGCGCTTCGCCGCCTACCCCCTCCGGGTCGAGATGCTGAGCCGTTTCCTCACCCCCGCCCAGGCACGCCGGGTGGTGAACGGCCTCGAGAGCGGGCAGGTGGACATCGTGATCGGGACGCACGGGCTGCTGTCCGACCGGGTGAGGTTCCGCAGGCTGGGCCTCCTGGTCGTGGACGAGGAGCATCGCTTCGGCGTCAAGGCCAAGGACCGCATCAAGGCCATGAGGACGGACGTGGACGTGATCACGCTGACCGCCACCCCCATTCCCCGTACCTTGGAGATGGCCCTCACCGGGATCCGGGACGTGAGCCACATCCGCACCCCACCCGAGGATCGGCACCCGATCCTCACCTTCGTGGGCCCCTATGACCCGCGGGTGGTGTCGGCGGCGATCCGCCGGGAAATGCTCCGCGACGGCCAGGTCTTCTACGTCCACAACCGGGTGCGCTCGATCGACCACGCCGTGGCCCGGCTCCGGGAGTTGGTACCCAATGCCCGTTACGGAGTGGCCCACGGCCAGATGAACGAAGGCACCCTCGAGCAGATGATGCTCGACTTCTGGGACCACCGCTACGACGTGCTGGTCGCCACCACCATCATCGAGTCGGGACTCGACCTGCCCCAGGTCAACACCCTGATCGTGGAGCGGGCCGACCAGCTGGGCCTAGCCCAGCTCCACCAGCTCCGAGGCCGGGTGGGACGATCGGGAAGGCGGGCCTACGCCTACCTGTTCCATCCCGAGACCACGCTTTCGGAGACCGCCTACCGCCGCCTGGAAGCCGTGGGTGAATCCAGCGATCTCGGATCAGGGCTCCAACTCGCGCTGCGCGACCTGGAGATCCGGGGAGCGGGCTCGATCCTGGGCGAGGTGCAGTCGGGCCATATCGCGGCGGTGGGCTTCGACATGTACGTGGAGCTGGTCTCGGAGGCGGTCGCCGAGAGGATGGGCACCGAGCCCGCCACCGAGGCCATCAAGGAAGTCCGGATCGATCTGCCGGTCGACGCGCATCTACCCGAGGACTACGTATCCGACCAGCATGCGAGGCTCGAGGCGTACCGCACCCTGGCGGTGGCCGTGTCCCAGGAGGACGTGGCCGACGTGGCGCTGGAATGGCGCGACCGCTACGGCCCGCTCCCCGATGAGGCGGAGCGGCTGCTCGACATGGCCCGCCTGCGGGTCGAGGCCATCAGGGTGGGGATCGACGAGATCGTCCAGTTCCGCAGGGAGGTCCGCCTTGGCCCGGTTCGCCTCAGCCAGTCGCAGGAGATCCGGCTCGACCGCCTGGCGCCGGAAGCCATCCTGAACGCCACCGAGGAGAAGCTGTTCCTGCCCAAGCCCGGGTATGTGGATGCCCTGCCCTTCCTGCTGGCCTTCCTCACGAGGATGTGGCCCCCGCCCGCCGATACCGAGGACGGGCGGTCCTAGAAATGCGTCCGGAGAATCAGGGCTACCATCGTTAGTGGTCTGTCTGCGCAACGGCGGCGTGGTATGGCGATGGCAGCGGCGTTCCTCGCAAGGCCCGCTGACGAAGGCGTACCCGCAGCGGTACGTCAAGGAAGCGGAACGCAGCGACGGGACGTCGATGACCGCCAGAGCACCCGGCTGTTTCGCAGACAGACCACTACTAACCGCCTGGGCGCCGGAACCGGATTGCGTCCTTAGGAAGGAGACAAGGTTGCTAAACCTCATCACCGGACGCCGGGGAACCCGGGTCCGTCCGGCCTTCCTCGCGTTCGCGTCGTTGGCAGCGGCTCTCCTCGTAGCGTGCGGGAGCACCGGCGAGGTGGCCACGGTTGACGGCGAACCGATCACCTTCGACGAGGTGTCCGTCTTGATCCCCGATGCGGGCGACACGGTTGACGTCGCCCGCTTCGCCAACTCGCTGATGCTGGTGGTGGCCGACCGGGTGATGTCCTCGCAGGCCGAGCAACAGTTCGGCGTGGTCCGGACCGAGCAGCAGATCGACGCCAAGCTTGGAGAACTGCTCCTGCAAACCGGCCTCACCGCCGAGCAGATCTACGAGACCTACGGCCTGACCGAGGCCTCGCTCCGTCTCATCGCGGCACAGGAAGTCACCGCCGAGCAGGTGGCGCAGGAACTCGTGGCCGGCGCCGGTCCCCCCGCCGAAGAGGAGCTGATGGCGATCTACGAGGCGTCGCTCGGTGAGCTCAGCCAGGTCTGCGCCGCCCATATCCTCCTCGAGACCGAGGAGGAAGGCAACGCCGCCTACGACCGCGCCGTGGCAGGAGAGGACTTCGGCGCCTTGGCGATGGAGTTGTCAACCGGGCCGAGCGGCCCCAACGGGGGCGACCTGGGGTGCTCCTCCCCTGCTACGTACGTTGCCGAGTTCGCCGCCGCCACCCTCGAGGCCGAGGTGGGCATCCCGTTCGGACCGGTCCAATCCAACTTCGGTTGGCACGTGATCCTGGTGAACGCGCGGACTGTTCCCGCATTCGAGGATGTCCGGGAAGGGCTGGCCGAGGACCTGCGGCTGTCGGACGGTAACCGGCGATGGGTGGAGTGGCTGACCAATGTCCTCACGGAAGCAGAAGTCACCGTAGAACCCGAGTACGGAACGTGGACGACCGACCCGAGCCCCAACATCATCCCGCCGGAATCCTGAACGAAGCCCTGTTCGTCGCCGGCCTCGGGGCCGGAGATCTCTCCCGGACTCCCGCCGGGGTCCGGGCGGCATTACTGGATCCCGATCGCCGGGTGATCCTCCGCACCGGGCAGCACCCCGCCGCCGCCCAGTTGGCGCAGAGGCGCCGGGTGACCACCTGTGACGACCTCTATGACGCCGGCGAGACGTTCGACGAGGTGTACGAGGCCATCGTGTCGAGGGTGCTGGCGGCGGCGGAGACGGGCCCCGTGATCTACGCGACGCCGGGTAGCCCGCTCTACGGGGAACGCACCGTCGCCGAACTGAGAGCGCGCTGCCGGGCCGCGGGCCGGCCGGTCGAATTGCTACATGCCCCCTCGTTCCTCGACGAGGTGTTCTCCGCCCTTCAGCTGGACCCAACCGAGCGCGGCTTCACGGTACTGGACGGCCGGGACCTGCCGGATCCCCTGATGTTGCACCTGCCGACGGTGGTGTTCCAGGTGGACACCGGACCGGTTCTCGACGAGGCGCTGCGCCGGCTCGGACGCACCCTCCCCGAAGGCACCCCGGTAACCGTGCTGTCGGACCTCGGCACCGAGAAAGCCCTGGTCCGTACCTACCCGATCGGCGACGTCCCCGCCGATGCGGCTGGTGCGCGCACCAGCCTGTTCCTCGACCCTCCCGAGACCGGCCTCGTCGGGGCCATCCGGGCGATGCGCCGGCTGAGGACGGAGTGTCCATGGGACCGGCGGCAGACCCACTACTCGCTCACTCCATACGCCCTGGAGGAGACCTTCGAGCTACTGGAGGCCATCGGCCGGCTCCCTCACGGCGCCCCCGGCGGGGATGAGATCGACTACGTGGCCTACCACGACGTGGAGGAGGAACTAGGCGACGTCCTCCTGCAGGTGATCTTCCATTCCAACCTCGCCTCGGAGACGGGGGCGTTCGACGTCGAGGACGTGGCCGAGACCCTCCGGCGCAAGCTGGTGCGCCGCCATCCTCACGTGTTCGGCACCCTCGGGGTCCAGGACGCCGAGGAGGTGATCGCCAACTGGGTGGAGATCAAGGCGGGCGAGAAGCATCGTGAATCGCTGATGGACGGCGTGCCGAGCGCTCTTCCCGGATTGGACCGGGCGGTCAAGCTCCAGAAGCGAGCCGCCCGGGTGGGGTTCGACTGGCCAGACGCCCGTTCGGTGGTAGGCGACGTGGAGGAGGAGATCGCCGAGCTGGTCGAGGTGATAGACCAGGGCGAGGAAGCTCGCCCGGAGGACGCCGACCACGAGCTGGGCGACGTGTTGTTCGCGGTGACCAACCTGGCCCGGCACCTAGGCGTGCCACCTGAGCTGGCACTCCGCAAGGCCGTCAACCGCTTCGAGACCCGTTTCCGCCGCATGGAGGAACTAGACGACCTAGCCGCCGCCGACCTGAACCGCCTCGACGCCCTGTGGGAAAAGGCCAAACAAGAGGAACGCCACTAGCCGTCGGGTAACCATCGGAGGCTCAGGGGGACCGAATCGTTTGCACCTCTGTCCTGTGTCAGGAACATTCCTCCCGCCAGGCCTACGAATCCGGCCGGCTCTCCCACCCGTGGCGCGACCGTCCACCGAACACACTGACCCGGGAAACGAGCATGACTCCCGTTATAGCGTGTTGACGATCCGATACCGCAGGTAGGCACGGCACGCTCAGCGGTGAGCCTAGAATGAAATGCCGACAGGCGACGGAGCTTACCGTCGCCTGTCGTACCGTTTGGAAGGTATTGCCTGTTGGACAGGACAGGGTTTCAGGGACCCTCGAACGCTAGCAGACCCTAGCGTTGCGGTTCGATTCCGCTACCTTGCGCTCACCGCAATCCCCTCAAGCATAACTCCACCCCCTCCGCCCCCGTACACCACAAGAATGGACTCCACTCGGCGCGGGCGATCGTGATTCGTCGCGTGGGTGATGCGAATCGGAGAGTCTGGGGGTCACGGTGGGGCTCGGTTGATCTTGGCGAGGGCCCGAAGTGCGGCGAGGGTGTAGGGGTCGGGGGGTGGTGGCCGGTAGCCACAGGCCCTGCGCTCGGGTAGCAGGCGCCTGCGGCGCGGTGGGGATTGGGGATCGATCCGCATGCCTCGGCGATGGACAGCCACGTGGTGGTGCCACCAGCACAGGGTGGTGAGGTTCTCGGGAGAGTTATCACCGCCTCTGGATCGCTCGAGGATGTGGTGAACATCCAGCCGGTAGGTGGAGCTGCACCCGTCGATGGTGCATCCATCGTCGCGGGCGAGGACAGCCCGCCGCAGACCGGGCCGGATGGTCGAGGTGGATCCGTGACGGTTGATGTCCTGTCCGGTCACCGTGATGTTCTCGATGCGGCCGGAACACTGGATCAGGTCCACGGTGCCGGGACCGACCCGGCCTCCTGCCAGGACGGAGACGCCTTGCTCGAAGCCCGACGCCTCGGCGATGGGATTGTTGGCCACGACCATGAGCAGGGGTTCGCGCCGGCTGCGCGGCGATGGGGTGCCGGGCACGGCCGCCGGAGCGACCTGGGGGTGCTTGTCCAGTTCGTCCTGGCATAGGGTGGTGAGGGCCAACGCCCTGCGTTGCCCTGGGTCAGGCCGTTCCTCACCGGCCGGGACGAGCGCCTCGCCCCTGCGGTTGAGGGCCTCTCGGCATATCTCCGCCTCGAAGGATCCGAGGCGGCCGTTCATGCGTACGTGGGAGCCATCCAGGGAGGGCTGGAACGCTACGTACTGGCCCTCGAAGATCCGCCGCTCGTCATCGCGGGTGATCTTTCGCATCTGCTGGACGATCCGTCCGACCGAGTTGAGGTCCAGGTCCCGGGTCCGGGCTATCTCCTCAGCCGATGCTCCGGCCTCCCGCAGGCGGGTCTCCTCCAGGACACGGACGTAGGAGACCTCGCCCCGGCGTATCCGATCGATGTCGCTGGTGTCCAGCCGCTGGGCCAGGTAGACCAGGTCACGGGCGGTGGAGCGATGGACATCCATGCGTGAAGCCACCAGATCGACCGGGTTGCCGTACCCGAGTCGGGCCGCGCTGTAGCGCCGCAGCATGCTCTTGACCCAGCCCAGCTGACCACCTCTGGCCCGGCTGACTGCGGCCTGCTCCCGAACCAACGCAGCTTCGGCCTTGGCGTCCTCGACATCGGGAGTTAGATGGCCACGGCCCTCGACCATGTGGCGAGCGCGGTCATAGGCGTCCTGCCGCTCCTTCTGGTAGCGGGTCATGAACATGCCGGCATGCGATCCTCGGACGTCGGCGGTGACCGCGGGGTTTGCTTGGGCCGGGTCGGCCTCGGGGTAGTCGAGCAAGTAATCGAACATATGTTCGTATCATACACCATGGGTGTGACATAAACCAGCTGGAACCATGCTAAGAAGTATGTAGCTGTGGCTTCTTGCCGCGATTCTGATATAGAGGCGGCGCCAGCCATAGATGCACGGAGTTGGCGGCTTATCGTGATAAGTTAACGGGCCAGTCTCAAGGGAGCATCGGTGGCCACGACCATCACTACGGTCCGTGCTAGGCAGATTCTCGATTCACGCGGAAACCCGACCGTTGAGGCCGAGGTGGGCCTTACCGGTGGCGCCGTGGGTCGGGCCGCCGTTCCCTCCGGCGCCTCCACCGGGACCCTCGAGGCGGTCGAGCTGCGGGACGGGGACGCTGCCTACGCCGGGAAGGGCGTGGCCCGAGCCGTATCGAACGTCAACGACATCCTGGGACCGGCGGTGATCGGGCACGACGCCACCGAGCAGCCGCTCATCGACCAGGTCATGATCGATCTCGACGCCACCACCAACAAGGGTCGGATGGGCGCCAACGCCATCCTGGCGGTGTCACTCGCCTGCGCCCGCGCCGCCGCCATCCAGTTGGAGATACCGCTGTTCCGTTATCTGGGCGGCCCCTCCGCCCAGGATCTACCGGTTCCCCTGCTCAACGTGCTCAACGGAGGCGCCCACGCCGCCAACCCGCTGGACGTCCAGGAGTTCATGGTGGTCCCGGCCGGCCTGCCCTCGTTCTCCGCCGCTCTCCGAGCCGGCGTCGAGGTCTACCAGACGCTCAAGAAGGTCCTTTCCACCCGGGGCTTGAGCACCAACGTGGGCGACGAGGGAGGGTTCGCGCCCAACCTGTCCGACAGCCGGGAGGCTCTGGACCTGCTGATGACCTCCATCGAACGGGCCGGGTACCGGCCGGGTGAGGAGATCGCACTGGCTCTGGACGTGGCCGCCACCGAGTTCCACCGCGATGGCGCCTACCAGTTGGAGGGACGTTCCCTGGACGCGACCGGTATGGTCGACTTCTACGAGGAACTGGTGGATACCTACCCGATCGTGTCCATCGAGGATGGACTGTCCGAGGACGACTGGGAAGGCTGGAGCCTGCTGACCGAGCGGCTGGGGAGCCGTTGCCAACTGGTCGGGGACGACATCTTCGTCACCAACCGCCTGATCCTGCGCCAGGGCATCGACCGGGGCGTGGCGAACGCGGTTCTCGTCAAGGTCAACCAGATCGGGTCGCTCTCCGAGACCCTCCACACCATGGAGATAGCCCGGGGCGCCGGATACGGCAGGGTGGTCTCGCACCGCTCCGGAGAGACCGAGGACACCTTCATCGCCCACCTGGCCGTGGCCACCAATGCCGGACAGATCAAGACCGGAGCCCCGGCCCGCTCGGAACGAACCGCCAAGTACAACGAGCTGCTCCGTATCGAGGAGCGGCTGGGAAGCCAGGCCCGCTACCCGGGCCTGTCGCTCTACGGAGGCGGCTGAGGTGGAGGCCCGCCAGCGCCGCGGCGTCCTCCTTCCCCTGATAATGCTGGGGATAGTGCTGGTTGCGGCCGTGGACGTGTTCCCGATACGCCAGTTGGTGGCGCTGAACGGTGAGGCCGCGGATCTCCGCGTGCAACTGGCCGAGATCCAGGATCAAAACGCTCAGCTGGAGCGGGAGGTCGAGCTGCTGCACTCCCCCACCGAGATCGAGCGCATCGCCCGCGCCGACTTCGGTTACGTGAATCCCGGAGAGACCAGCTACGTGGTCATCATGAGCGACGAGCCACTCAACCACGAGCCTTTGCAGGGCGGGTCGGGCGAGGTGGTGCCCGAGTCCGGCGGCTTCTGGGAAGCGCTCTGGGACTTCCTCACCGGCCGCGACATGAGCAATGGATGAGCGTCAGGTCGTAGCGGCACAGATCGGCCGGCCATCGAGAGCCGAGATCACCACCCTCTCCCGTTGCCACCTCGACCTCCCGGTTGTCGTCCGGGTGCCCCCGGTACTGGAGGACGGCACACCCTTCCCGACCCTGTACTGGTTGACGTGTCCCCTGGCCGTGAAGCGGATCAGCCGTCTCGAGAGCGGCGGCGGGGTCAAGGCGCTGGACCGGCGGGCGGACCGGGTCGCTGCCTTCGGCGCCGCGCTGGATGCAGCCCACGCCCGTTACGCCGCCCAGCGGGACGCCTTATTGCCCGAGGGCACTGAACTGCAACCCCGGGGAGGAGTAGCCGGCGCCACCAGCGGGGTCAAGTGCCTGCATGCCCACTACGCCGACACCCGAGCCGGCAACGCCAACCCGGTGGGCGAGCTGGCATCTCCCTGGGTGGAGCCGCTCGACTGCCCCGTTCCCTGCGTGATCGAATCCGAGGGCAAAGCCGCCAGGAACCCCGGCTGGATCGAGCCCCGCTGAGCGATCAACCGAAAGGGACCCGCCCGAGCCGCCGGATCGGTGCGAGAATGGGAACCGGGAAGGCGCACGGACAGACAAAGCGCGCTCCCCCTTGGCCCGGGTGACGGAATCGGTAGACGTGGCGGACTTAAACTCCGCTGCCCCTAAGGGGCGTGTGGGTTCGAATCCCACCCCGGGCACTTGGTTCCCTAGTGGTTCTGTTGGTTTCTGATTGTTTCAGAACCACTCAAAGCACCAGGTCACAGGTAATTCCTGAAACTTCCACCCACCGAGTCACGTGCGTTGGCACGGCGTCGGTTGTTCCTTGACAACCCGTCCCGT
>JAPPGV010000147.1 GCA_028821235.1 bacterium | reverse complement strand
GGGGAGACCTGTACGTCTCGCTCACCCGGCTCGACAGCTCGGGGATGGTGGCCGATGTCTGGAGCTACCCACTCCAGTGGATGGTGTGGCTGGGCGGGCTGGTGACGGCCGCCGGAGCCGGATTCTCGCTCTCGGCCGTGGCGAGCCGGAGACGGCAGGCAGCGAGGGCCGGCCATGACTGACCGCCGCGCCATCCTGGCGGGCGCCGCCACCCTCATCCTGGCGGGGATCGTCGGGTGGGGCCTGGTGGTCGGTGAGCCGAGCGAACGTGACCGGGTGGAGGCGCTCGGCGCCCGGATCCGGTGCCCGGTCTGCCAGGGGGAGTCGATAGCCGACTCCCCCACCCCATATGCCAACGACATCCTGGGCTTCGTGGAGGAAAAGGTGGACGCGGGCTGGAGCGACGAGCAGATCCTGGACTACCTGGAGGCCAGGTTCGAGGGCATCCGGCTGGATCCCCGCTTCTCGGGCACCACGGTGCTGCTCTGGGTGCTGCCGGCCGGCGTGGCCGCGGTCGGCGCCTGGCTGGCCTTCCGGCGCCTGATCCGACGACCGGAGCCTGCCGATGGGTGACGGGCCGCCGGTGAGCCGGCGGCGGGCCCTGATCGAGGCGGACATCCGCGACGTGCGCCGGCAACTGGCCGACGAGGAGCTCGACGCCGTCACCGCCCGGCGGCTGATCGAGCGGTACCGGCAGGAGCTTGACTCCGTCGAGGCCGGGACGGAGGACGGAGACCCTGAGCCGGCGGGGCCGGGCCGATCCGGGCGGCGCCTGGCGGGGACGTTGCTCCTGATCGGCGCCGTGATAGTCGTGTCGGTGACCGCCTACTTAGCAATCCGGCCCAGGGAGGGCGGGTTCGTGACCGGCTACTCGGAGACGCCGGTAGACCTTTCCGAGGTGACCAACGACCAGATGGAGGCGGTCATCGCCGCCAACCCCGACGTGCCGGAGATCGCCGCCATGCGGCTCAGCCTGGCCGACCGGTATTTCGAGGCCGGGGAGTTCTCGAACGCCCTCCCCCACTACCTGGGCGCTCTGGACGGTGACCTCGACCGCACCCGCCGTTCCCGTGCCCTGGCGAGGGTCGGTTGGATGACCTTCGAGTCCGGCAATGCCGGCATCGCCCGGTCCTACCTGGACGAAGCCCTGGCGGTGGATGACGGCTACGCGGAGGCGCACCTGTTTCTCGGGTTGCTGCTTCTCGCCGAGGGGGACGCCGCCGGCGCGCTGGAACACCTGGAACCCCTGCTGGAGGAGGAGAACCTTCCCGAGGGGATCCGGGGGGCGATCGAGGACAGGATCGCCGAAGCCCGGCGGCAGGCGGAGGTTGGCGGATGAGCTCTCGCGGGCGCTACCTACTCGTGGCCGGATTGGTGGCCGTCGGCCTGGCCGTGGCCGTCTTCGCGGCCCGGTTCGGGGACGAATCCGGCGGGAGCGCCTCACCGGTCATCGGCGCAGCTGTTCCCGACCTGACCCTCCCCCACCTCGATGGCGACGGTTCCGTGAATCTGCAGGAGTTGAGCGCCTCGCACGACGTGGTGGTGGTCAACTTCTTCGCCTCCTGGTGCCTGCAATGCCGCAACGAGCACGCCGATCTCATCTCTACGGCGGACGCCTACCACGACCGATCGGTGCGGTTCCTGGGAGTCGCCTTCCAGGACGCCCCGGCCCGCGCCACCGCCTTCCTGGACGAGCTGGGCCGGGGTGGCGCCACCCGGTACCTGTCCGATCCGGGGTCCCGCGCCGCCATCGAGTTCGGAATCTTCGGCGTCCCCGAAACCGTCTTCATCTCCGGCGGCGTGATCGTCGGGAAGTTCCTCGGCGAGTCCGACGCCCTCACGCTCACCGGAGCCCTGGAGCAACTCCTATCGGGCCAGGCAATCGAGTCGAGACAGGTAGGCGAATTCCGCCAGTCCCCGCCAGACCGCGCGTAGCGCTCCCGGCGCGGCTTCTCTCCAACCCGGGGGACGCGATCAGAGTCGCTCGACGCACTAGGGCATGTTCGTGGGCTAGCTTGAGACGTGTGCACGCTGTGAAGAGTCGACTGTCTCGCTGCCGGATTAGAGACCCAGGAACAAGGATGCCGGCCGGGCTCGTGGAGCCAATGGCCTCGCCGTGCCATCTCAGTTGGACCTCGGTATTCCCTGCCTTGGCTGTCATGATCGTCCTGGCGGGTTGTGGGGGCGACTCGACACGGGGGTCAGCGACCACCGCCGCCAGCAGCACGACAACGATTCCGGGCGCAACAGCTGCGCCAACCAGCACGACGACAATCCCGTCCGATACGACCGAAGCTGCCGCCGACTTCGATGTCGGCGTGGATGCGGACACCGAATGGGGAGAGGTGTCCAACGCTCTCACCACCACCGAGCAGGAGTGCATCCGCGACACCTTCGATGCCGACCTGTTGGAGTCGGTGCTGGCCCGACCAGTCATGTCGGAGTCGGACACCCCGGAGGCGTGGGAGGTCTCGATGTTCTCCTGCCTCGCCCCTCAAACCGCCCGAGCCGTGTTCCTCGCCTCGCTGGTCGCCGGGATGGAACAGGATGGTGTGTTCCGAACATACGCAGAAGCGCAGTCGTGTCTGGATGAGTGGGTGGCCGGGATCGACGTGGTTGCCACGATGGTGGCCCTGTCGGTTGAAGGCGCCGAGGCGGCAGGGGAAGTCACCACCGCCTTAATGAGGTGCAATCCGGATCTGGTCATATCACTCATACTCCAGGAGACCGGCCTCACCCTCGAAGACCTCAGCGAAGAGGAAGCATCCTGCCTCCACGAATGGGCAACCAACACCGACTGGACAACCCTCGCCACCGGCGCCAACGCTGATCCCTTGGCCGTGAACCTCCTCATCGGCTTGTTGGAATGCGCTCCTGACCTACTGCCTTGGCACCCCAGTGGCTGGCGTTGGAACCACGCGATCGAACACGCAACACCGGTTGAGATAGGTGTGGTCACACTCGACGAAGACAGAGACCTCTTCGCCTTCGAAGCTACGGAGAGCGGACTCTACGAGCTAGACGTATCCCTCGATGACTACGCAATCGACATATACGACGCCGACGGCACCGAGCTGGCCGGTCGGGGGCACGGCTCGTATACGGCCCCGGTCATATGGCCCGCCCCCGCCACCGGCACCTACTACGTCCGAGTAACAAGCATCGAGACCGGCGCCTACACCCTCACCATCACCACTTCAGACATCGTGGACGACCACCCGAATTCGACAGCAAACGCAACATCGGTCGCGATCGGCGCAGCCACCCAAGGCGAACTGGAGTACGACGGTGACATCGACTACTTCGCCTTCGAGGCCACAGAGGGTGAGTACTACGACCTAGACGTCACCCACGAAACCCTCCAGCTCGCCATTATCTACGTATACGAAGACGAGGCGGGCTTTCTGGCCAACGGTATCGATTTTCGCGACTCGCCAGCGCCGCCGCTCACATGGCAGGCACCCACCACACGCGCCTACTACGTCGGAGTATTCAGCTTCGACAGAGGCACGTACACCCTCACCATCACCATCTCAGACATCGTGGACGACCACCCGGCAGACAGCACAACACCCGTCGAGATCGGCATAGCCACCCATGGAGAACTGGAATACCCAGCCGACATCGACTACTTCACCTTCGAAGCCACGGGGGGCCAGGAATACGCACTGGACGTTACCCTCGGAACCCTCCAAGACTCCGTACTCGAACTATTCCACGCCGACGGCTTTCGGCTGGGCGCCAACGACGACTACGCCGACTCGACGGCATCCCGTCTCATGTGGCACGCACCCGCCACTGGCATCTACCACGTCCAAGTGCACAGCTATGGCCGCAGCACCGGCACGTACACCATCGGCATCTCACGCATCATCGTGGACGACCACCCGGATACGGCAGCTAACGCAACATCCGTCGAACTCGGCGCGGCCACCCAAGGAGAACTGGAACACGACGGCGACGTTGACTACATCGCCTTCGAAGCGACGCAGGGCGAGTACTACGAACTAGACGTAACCCTCGAAACCCTCCCAGACTCCAGGCTCACCATCTACGACACCGACAACTCTTGGCAGGCCAGCAACAACGACTACGGCGACTCGACAGCAGCCCCGCTGATATGGCGCGCACCCGCCACGGGCACCTACTACGTCCAAGTAGCCGGCTTCGCCACCCTCTCCGGCACCTACACCCTCACCATCACCATCCCAGACATAGAAGACGACCACCCAAACTCGAAAGAAAACGCAACACCCGTCGAACTCGACATGACCACCCCAGGCGAACTGGAATACGACAACGACTTTGACTTCTTCGCCTTCGAAGCCACAAGAGGCCAGGCATACGAACTGGACGTAACCCTCGGAACCCTCCCTTTCTCAATACTGGACCTATACGGCGCCGACGGCAACTGGCTGACCAGCTACGACGACTACGGGGACTCGACGTCCCGGCTCGTATGGCACGCACCGGACACAGGCACCTACCACGCCGAAATAAGCAGTTGGGGCAGCGTTAGGGGCACCTACACCCTCACCATCACCACCTCAGACATCACAGACGACCACCCGAACTCGACAGCAAACGCAACACCCGTCCAGATCGGAACAGCCACCCAAGGCGAACTGGAACACGACCACGACAGTGATTTCTTCAGCTTTGGAGCCACAGAGGGCGAGTACTACGAATTAGGCGTAACCCTCGGAACCCTCCCGGACTCCGGACTGAGTATCTACGACACCGACGGAACCGGGTCCATCGCCGGCTACGGTGAATCGACAGCAGCCCCGCGCATATGGCGCGCAGCCGGCACAGGCACCTACTACGTCCGAGTACACAGCTACGACACCGGCGCCGGCACCTACACCCTCACCATCACCATCGCAGACATAGAAGACGACCACCCAAACGCGACGGAGAACGCAACACCCATCGAAACTGGCATAGCCACCCAAGGCGAACTCGAATACGGCAACGACGGCGACGTGTTCACCTTCGAAGCCATCGAGGGCGAACTCTACGAGCTAGACGTAACCCTCGGAACCCTCCAAGACTCCGTCCTCTACCTATACGACGCCGACGGCTCGGTCTTCGAGGACTACCACAGCGACGCAACAACATCCCCGCTCAGATGGGAAGCACCCGCTACAGGCACCTACTACCTCCTAGTCCACAGCTACAGGCGCAGCACCGGCACCTACACCCTCACCGTCGCTCTTTCCTAGGCCGCGAGTCGGGCGGTGGAGGTCGTCTCCGGCGCTACCCACAAGTTCGGTCGCACATCGGGGCCCTCACCCTCACCGGAGCCTTGGAGCAACTCCTGTCCGGCCAGGCGATCGAATCGAGGCAGGGCGAGTTCCGCCAGGCCCCTGGGTAACGACCATGCCGGGGTAGGCTGTGGAGCCGATGAAGTCGCGATCCCATGTCCGTTACCTCGGGTTGCTCGGGGCTTCGCTTGCCGTCATCGTCCTGGCGAGCTGTGGGGGCGACTCGACTCAGGAGTCGACGACCACCGCCGCAATCAACACGGCAACAACGGCTAGCACCACAACAACCGCTAGCAGCACGACGACAGCGCCAACCGAGACCACGGAGACTGCCGCCGATTTCGATGTCAGCGTTGATGCGTCCACCGAATGGGGGGAGGTGTTCGAGGCTCTCACCACCACCGAGCAGGAATGCGTCCGAGACTCGTTCGAGGGCGAGCTACTGGAATCGGTGCTGGCCCGACCGGTGATGTCGGAGTCGGACACCCCGGAGGCGTGGGAGGTCTCGATGTTCTCCTGCCTCGCCCCCCAAACTGCCCGCGCCGTGTTCCTCGCCTTGCTGGTCGCAGGGATGGAAGAGGATGGGTTGTTCCTGATTGACGCGGATGCGAGGGTCTGCCTGAACGAGTGGGTGTCCGGGATCGATGTGGTTGCCACCATGGTGGCCCTGTCGGCTGATGACGCCGAGGCGGCAGGGGAAGTCACCACCGCGTTCATGAGGTGCAATCCGGATCTGTTCACATCACTGATGCTCGAGGAGACCGGACTGACCCTCGACGACCTCAGCGAGGAAGAAGCAACCTGCCTCCGGGAATGGGCAGCCGACACCAACTGGGCAACGCTCCTCACCGGAGACGACCTCGCGCTTCTCGGCGACTTCCTCCCCGACCTGATCGCATGCGCCCCCGACATGTTCATCTCATCCATGATCGAGGACACCGGACTGACCCTCGACGACCTCAGCGAGGAAGAGGCAACCTGCCTCCGGGAATGGGCAGCCGACACCGACTGGGCAACGCTCCTCGCCGGAGACGACTTCGCGGTCCTCGTGGACTTCCTCCCCGACCTGTTCTCATGCGCTCCCGACATGTTCATTGCCTCCGTACTCGAGGACACCGGACTGACCCTCGACGACCTCAGCGAGGAAGAGGCAACCTGCCTCCGGGAATGGGTGACCGACTTCGACTGGGCAACCCTCTTCACCGGCTTCGCCGACGACTCCTTGTATCTGTTCGAGTTGCTGGAGTGCGTGCCCGACCTATCGTGGTCGGATCCCGGTGACCTGCCTTGGGACCAGGTGATCGAGGAGGCAACACCCATCGGGATCGGCGTGGCATTCCAGGGCGAGTTGGACCTCGAAGGCGCCGGCGACTACTTCACCTTCGAAGCCGAACAAGGCGACTTCTACCAACTGGACGTGACCCTCGGCACTCTCGAAGACTCCGTACTGGACCTATATGACGCCGACGGCACCTGGCTGGACAGCAACGACGACTATGGCGAAACAACCGCGTCGCGGCTCGTGTGGGACGCACCCGGCACAGGCACCTACTACGTCCAAGTGACCAGCTTTGGCACCGGCACCGGCACCTACACGCTCACGATCTCAGGCATCACGGACGACCATGCGAATTCGGCAGCCAACGCAGTACGGGTCGATGTCGGACTGGCCGCCCGAGGCGCGATCGACTACGAAGGCGACGGCGACTATTTCGCCTTCGCGGCTGAAGAAGGCGAGCTCTACCAACTGGACGTGACCCTCGGAACACTCGAAGACTCTGTGCTTGACATCTTCGACACCTACGGCATCTGGCTGGACGGCAACGACGACTCCGCCGAGTCCGCAGCCTCCCGGCTCTATTGGATCGCACCCGGCACAGGCACCTACTACGTACGGGTGACCGGCTTCGACGTCGGCACCGGCACCTACACCCTCACCATCGCCCTTTCGGACATCGTGGACGATCACCCCGATTCGACCGCCGACGCAACACCAGTCGAGATCGGAGTGGACACCCATGGCGCCATTGACTACGAAGGCGACAGGGACTACTTCGCCTTCGAAGCCCAAGAAGGCGAGTACTACCAGCTGGACGTGACGCTCGGAACTCTCGATGACTCCATACTCGAACTGTTCGACGCCGACGGGATCTGGCTGGACGCCAACGACGACTCCGCCGAGTCCACAGCCTCCCGGCTCATCTGGCTCGCACCCGGCAAAGGCACCTACAACGTCCAGGTAGCCAGCTTCCGCACCGGCACCGGCACCTACACCCTCACCATCGCCATCTCAGACATCGTGGACGACCACCCGAATTCGGCAGACAACGCAACACCAGTCGAGATCGGTGTGTCCGCACCGGGCGAGTTGGAATATGAAGGCGACGTGGACTACTTCACCTTCGAAGCCACAGAGGGCGGCCTCTACGAACTCGACGTAACCCGTGGATCCCTCCAAGAATCAGTATTGGACATTTTCGACGCCGACGGCACCTGGCTGGCCGGGCTGATCCGCAACGACAACACAGTCAACAACAACACCTGGTATGCACCCGGCACAGGCACCTACAACGTCCAGGTGACCAGCTTCGACACCGGCACCTACACCCTCACCATCGCCATCTCAGACATCGTGGACGACCACCCGAATTCGGCAGACAACGCAACACCAGTCGAGATCGGTGTCGCCGTCCAAGGCGAATTGGAGTACGAAGGGGACGGTGACTTCTTCGCCTTCGAAGCGACGGCCGGCGAGTCGTACGAACTAGACGTAACCCTCGGAACCCTTCAAGACTCAGTACTGGACCTATACGACGCCGACGGCACCTGGCTGGACGGCAACGACGACTACGGCGACTCGACAGCCTCCCGGCTCACATGGACCGCACCCAGCACAGGCACCTACTACGTCGAAGTAACCGACTTCGGCTCGGGCACCGGCACCTACACCCTCACCATTGCCACCGCCCTGTAACTACGACAGGGCGTCCGTGATGGCTTGGCGGAGCTCCTGCTCGGGGATGGAACCGAACCAGCGGTTGACCTCTACGCCGCCCACCGCGAACACCCCCACCGGCTGGTAGGTCACCTCGAAGTCGGCGAACACCGAATCGTCCAGCAGCCAGCGGGTGGCCCCCGAGGTGAGGAAACCGCGGGCGGCGGAGGCGGTCTTCTCGTACGTCGAAGCCCAGGCGATCGCGATCACATCCACCTGGCCGGCGAACTCGGCGGCCACAGAGTCTACGACGGGCAACTCCCGTCGGCATGTCGGTCACCACTCCGCCCAGAACAGGTAGAGGACGGGCTTGGTGGCTTCGGTCGTGACGAACGTAGTCCCGTCGTCCAGTTCCAGGGTTAGGGCCGGGATGGGAGGGCCCTCGGGAACGGCGGCTGGTGCGGTGACCGCAGTCGTCTCCGGAGCGGCGGTGGGTTCCGGAGCGACGGTAGTTTCCGTAACTGCAGTCGTCTCCGGAGTGGCGGCAGGCTCCGTCGCCACGGTCGTCTCGGGGGCGGCCGCGGTCGTGGGGGACTCGGCGGGCGAATCCGCTGCGGTGGGGCTGGGAGCTTCGGCTACGGCTGTTGTGGCTGCCGGAGTGGTAACCGCCGAGGTGGTGGCCGGCGCCGCAGGTTCGGATGAGACCTGCTCGTCCGAGCCGCCTCCACATGCCGCTAGGGCGATCACGGCGGCCAGGACGGCGACCCCCACTCGACTGCGGTTTCTCATGACCCTGGATGATAAGCATCGAGCGGATGTAAACGTGCGCCATCCGGAGGGAGATCTCCGGAGAACGTGCGGGGTCAGCCCCCGGCCAGCCCCCGGCTCCGGGCCACCACCCTGTCCAGGACGTCGCGGGCCGCACCGCTGTCGATCGACTCGGCGGCCACGGCAACCGCTTCGGCCAGGTCGTCCGTACGGCCGGATGCGGCTATGGCTGCCGCCGCGTTCAGCAGCGAGACATCCCGGCAGGGCCCGGGTTCGCCATCCAGGACGCGGCGGGTGATGCCCGCATTCACCTCGGCCGCTCCCCCAAGGAGATCGGACACGGGCGCCGGTCCCAGACCCACGTCTCGGGGCGATACCTCGGTTCTGGACACCCGGCCTCCGTCAAGCTGCCAGACCACCGAAGGACCGCTCAGGGTGAGCTCGTCCAAGCCGTCCGAGCCGTGGAACACGAGGGCCCGCTCCGACCCCCGGAGGCTCAGCACCCGGACCATGCGCTCGGCCATGCGCCCATCCGCCACACCTAGCGCGTACTTACGCACCCCGGCCGGATTGCTCAGCGGGCCCAGGAAGTTGAAGACCGTGGGAATGCCGAGCTCCTTACGGACCGGCCCGGCGAAGCGCATGGCCGGGTGGTAGACCGGCGCCAGGAAGAATGCGTAGCCCGTGTCCATGAACAACCGGCGGTTCCTCTCGGCCGGAAGGTCGATGACCACCCCGAGTGCCTCCAAAACGTCTGCCGAGCCGCACTTGGAAGACATCGACCGGTTGCCGTGCTTGGCGATCGGTATGCCAGCGCCGGCCGCTACGAAGGAGGCGGTGGTGGAGATATTGAAGGAACCGGAGCGATCCCCTCCCGTACCCACGATGTCTACGGGATCGGCGTCGCCGAGGTCGACCCGGACCGCCGCCTCCACCATGCCGTCGACCAAGCCGCCCATCTCCTCCACGGTCTCACCCTTCATGCGGAGCGCCACGATCAGGCCGGCGATCTGGGCCGGGGATGCGTGGCCACCCATTACTTGGCGCATGGCCTGCCGGGCCTGGGCGCGACTCAGGTCGCCACCCTGGGAGATGGTTCCGAGCACCTCCGACCAGGAGAATTCCGTCATGGCGCGAAGCTTATCAGTGGTCCGTCCTCCCTAAACGGGCGAGATCTGCATGACACCCTCAGTTCCGGCGGAACGGTTGACCCGAACGCGGAAGGTACGGGGCCGGGAGAAGGTAACCGACCCCGTACCTCAAAGGCCTGAGGAGGAAGGCCTTTCTCAGGAAGCCTCGGCGTTGATGAAACGGTCCACGTAGACCGCCACCGCGCCGCCTACCAGCGGGCCCACGATGTAGGCCCAGGCGTCGGTGAAGTCCGCCGCGACGATGGCGGGGCCCAGGCTCCGCACCGGGTTGACGGAGGCCCCCGTAATGGGAACCAGCGCCAGGTGGATCACCACCAGCGTCAAACCGATGACGACGGGCGCGGCGGCACTCTCGCCAGAGGTGACGCGCAGGATCACTATCACCAGGAAGGCGGTGAACAGTGCTTCGAGAGCCAGAACCCAGATCGAACCGATGTCCGCACCGTCCCCTACCACGGTCCTGCCGACCGCCGAAGCGCCCAGCACGGCGGCCACCAGGCCCGAAGCCAGAACCGCACCGGCGAGTTGGGCCACGATGTATCCGACTGCATCGGCGGCGGTGATCTGACCCCGGATAAGCTGGGCCAGCGTGACGGCAGGGTTGTAGTGACCGCCCGACACCGAGCCGAACATGTACAGCGCTATCAGAAGGGCCAGACCGAACCCGAAGGCGATGGCAGCGATGCTTCCGCCCGAGCTGAGGATCGCCATGGAACCGACCCCGATCAGCACGAACGCCCCCAGCAACTCCGCTAGGTACCTGTTGAGTGAACCAGTCAAGACGGACCTCCCCTGTTTGAAAGTGGGCTACTTGTCGCAGGTTAGACCTGCCACTATGCCCCAGCGTTTCACCGGGGCGGCGGACCCGGCCCGGCCCGGGCGGCAGAGCTGTCTCCTGGCAGGCACGGTGGTCGAAGAGCGACTGGGGTCATGAAGTCGATCAACCTGGTGGCGGTGGGGCTCGGGGCGGTAGCAGGCCTGCTCTCGATGGTCTTCGCCGGGCTGATCGGACTGGCTGTCCTGTGGCTCGGCGCCCGTTTCGGGATAGACACCGGCCAGACCGTCACCTGGGCCGTGCTGGCCCTGGCCCTGTTCGGGGGCGAGCATGTGGCGGGATACGTGGCCGGGCGCCTGGTTCCACCCTTCTTCGCCCGAATGCACGGCGCGGTCGCCGCCCTGGCGGTATACGCGGTGGTGGCCGCTTTCAGCCTGGTGGCCGGCAGTCCCGCCAGCCCGCTGACCCTGGCAGGATTCGCACTGGTCGCCGCCATCATCGGCCACGTCGCCGGCGCGTTCGGGGGCCGGCCCCGCCCCACCGATCCCTCCTAGCCGGTAGTAGTTTGATTTGCTAGCGGGGTACGGCGAGCCCGCCGGTAAGCCGGATTCTGTACCCGCCTGTGACGGGCGACGGCCATCCATCTGGGGTCTGCGTTGCCGCCAGACCTCGGTGCGGTCCACCCGAAGCTTGACCGGCGGACCACCGACGCCTCTGCTTGACCTTGCTCCGGGAGGGGTTTACCAGCCACCCCGGTCTCCCGGGATGCTGGTGGTCTCTTACACCACCGTTTCACCCTTGCCTGTGCCCCCGAGAGGGCCATCGGCGGTCTGATCTCTGTGGCACTTTCCGTCGGGTCGCCCCGCCTGGGCGTTACCCAGCTCCCTGTCCTGTGGAGTCCGGACTTTCCTCGATTGCCCTGGGCAACCGCGGCCGTCTGGCGAACTCGCCGCAGACGGACAGGATAGTGACGGTCCACCTCCAATGGCCCTACCGGGGCGAGCACGCGAGCCGCCGGTAACCTGGGCAGCCGCATGTGTGGGCGATACGTCATCAACGCCGAGCCCGACGATCTGGCCGGCTACTTCGGAGTGGATCACGTGTTGACCGAGCGTCTCGAACCCAGCTACAACGTGGCTCCTACCGATCCCGTGTACGCCGTGGCCGAGCACAGGGGATCCAGGCAGCTGGGGTCATTCCGCTGGGGCCTGATACCCCACTGGGCCGCCGACCGGAGGGGCCCGCTCAACATCAACGCCCGGGCCGAGACCGTGGCCACAAAACCGGCCTTCCGGGACTCGCTGCACCGCCGGCGGTGCCTCCTGCCGGCCACCGGGTTCTTCGAATGGGGCCATACGGAGGTCGGGAAGCATCCCTACTTCGTGAGGATGGCCGACGACTCTCCGATGGCGTTTGCCGGTATCTGGGCAGCCTGGAGGGATCCGGAAAGCGGGGAGTGGATCCGGAGCGCCGCCATCATCACGACCATGGCCAACGAGGGCCTTTCCCCGATCCACACCCGCATGCCGGTGATCCTGGAACCTGACGACTGGGATCTCTGGCTGGACCGTGACATCCGGTCCGCCGGCGCCGTCGAGCCGCTTCTAGGCCCCCTCGCCGACTCCAAGCTGACCTGGTATCCGGTGTCCCGCCAGGTCAACAGCGTGCGGAACAACCTCCCCACCAACATCACCCCCCTGCCCCGTCTCGAATTGCTCGACTCTTAGGCGACCGGAGCATTCCCAGGCCCGACGATCGCCAATTGGCCGAGAACTTGGGCTCCCGGCACCACCAGCCGTGCCCGGAACCTGAGGATCAGGGCGTCATATACGGTGCGGTGAACCTCAGGTTCGAGAGCCACGGTGAACCTGAGGATCAGGGCGTCATATACGGCGTCTTGTGCATCAAGAAACGAGAATTCCAGTCAAAACTCGCGAAAATCCGGTGCTCCGCACCGGGCCCTCCCCCGCCACCACCTGTCCTTTTTGGGAGCGTGGTCGGCCATGCCCGGCTGGCTGCCGGGCGATCGGCGGTTCGCTCCATGAGCTGTCGTTTTCCCTCGGGCCGGCCGTTCCGATCGGTCCCACATCATCGGCCGGTGTGGGTGCTTGGCGACAGGCAAGGTATATGGGAGGTGTGACAGATTCCGGCCGTCTTGGTGAGAATGCGAAGAATCCCGCTATGGCTCCCTGCTCCGAGGACTCCCGAATGTCTGGGGCGCCGTGCCGCGCCCGACGCTCCCGCGCCTTGTGCCTCCACTGCGCAGCCGCCCGGCTTCCGGTAACCGGAGCCCCACTCGTGACCACAACCCGAGAGTCGTTTACCGATGAGCGCCGGAGCGATCTAGATTCAGTCGTGCACATGACCCGCATACTCCTGGTGCGCCACGCCCCCACGCCGGAAACCGGCGACCGCCTGACCGGGCGGGCCCCGGGCGTCACCCTGGATCGCAAGGGTCGCGAGGCCGCCCGAGCCGCCGCCGAGGCGCTGGCCGGGCTGGACATCGAGGCGGTTTACAGTTCACCCATCGAACGAACCATGGAAACAGCGGTCCTGGTCGCCCGGCCGCACGAGATGGACCCCGTCGTCGAACCCGGCCTGACAGAGATGGACTTCGGCGGCTGGACCGGGCAGACCCTCGACTCGCTGCGGCGTCTGGAGGCCTGGCAATCGGTCCAGATGACGCCTTCCCGGTTCCGGTTCCCTGATGGTGAGTCCTTCGCGGAGGCCCAGCACCGGTCGGTCGGAAGCGTGGAGCGGATCGCCGGGATGCACGAAGGGAAGACGGTGGTGGCGGTAAGCCACGCCGACATCATCAAGCTGGTGATCGCCCACTACCTCGGCCAAGCCCTCGACCTGTTCCAGCGGCTGAGGATCTCGACCGCCTCGATATCCGAACTCAGCATCGAAGCAGGCCGGCCTCCGGCCGTGGTCTCCATCAACGCAACCGGGGTGGTCGTGTGACCAGCCCATCCTCCCGGCAGTTCGGACCGGTGGACCTTTTCCTTGTCGGGGCAATCGGCCCGCCGGGACAGAGGGCCTTCTACCTGTTCGTCCAGACGCAGCACGAGAGAGCCTGGTTCCTGTTCGAGAAGACCCAGGCGGCGGTGCTCGGCGAGCAAGGCCTGGATCTGATCTCGAACATGGGATGGGATGACGACGTGCCGGTGGATGATCTGGTGGCACAGGGCGCCGACCTGCCCGAGCCGACCCTCGAAACCGACGTGCTGTTCCGGGTGATGTCCATCGCCATGCGAATCGAGGGGGACGAGGAGATGACCCTGCTGCTGGAGGGTCAGGCCGACGATGAGAAGGCCACCTTTGCGATCACGCCGCAGCAACTCAGGGCGGGCGCGGTGATGGCGCTGCGAGCGGTCCACTCCGGACGGGCTCAATGCCCGGAATGCCTGTTACCCGAGGACCCCGAGGGGCACAACTGCCCATCGGGTAACGGCCACCGACTGCCCGGGTGACCGGCCCGACCGGCGACGCCTGGGACATCGCCGAGATCATCGGCCGGTTCCAGAACGCCTCCAACGCAACCTTGCTGGCGGTGACCGGTACGGGCAGGATGGTGGTCTACAAGCCCGAACAGGGACAGCGCCCGCTCTACGACTTCGACTGCCTGACCCTCCCGGCCCGCGAGGTGCTGACCTTCGAGCTCGCCAGCGCGGCCGGGCTGGACTGCGTTCCCGAAACGGTGCCGATCAGCGGGCCGTTCGGACCGGGCTCGGCCCAGGCGTTCGTGGAGGTGGACGAGGACTTCGATCCGGCGCCCCTGATCAACGAGGCCGACCCGACCCTCTGGCCGATCATCACCCTGGATCTGGTGATCAACAATGCCGACCGCAAGGCCGGGCACGTGATCGCAGACCGCTCGGGGCGGATCTGGTGCATCGACCACGGCCTGACGCTCCACGCCGAGCCCAAACTCCGCACGGTGATGTGGGGATTCTCCGGCCAGGCCCTGCCCGGCACGATGGTGGATTGCGTCAGGAGGCTCGATCAGGCTATCGGCAATCGGCTCCACGCCCGCATGGAGGAGCTCCTCGGCGGCGAGGAAGCCGACGCGCTGGCCGCCCGGGTGGAGGCGCTGCTCGACGATCCGACCCACCCCTACCCGCCTACCGACCGGCATCCCCTCCCATGGCCTCTCTGGTGAGCCGGAGGATTGATCGCGAATTCCGATTCTGTCTATCCTGTCCCGGCAATGGCGTCGCCTGCAGACAACGGCCGGAGCCGGTGGGGCTCCTTTCTGGCCACCGTCATTTTCCTAGGGATCATGGTGGCGTTCTATCTGTGGCCCAATCCGGCCTGAACGACTCTTAGACACCATACGGAGATGATCCGATGAAGCGCTTCGCCTATTTCTGCGGCCATGAGCAATGGCACCCCGAGGAGTTGGTCCGCCACGCGGTCCTCGCCGAGCGAGCCGGATTCGACATGGTGGTGGTCTCGGAACACTTCCATCCTTGGGTCGATGATGTGTCGGCCTCCGGATTCGCCTTCTCGACCCTGGGCGCCATGGCGCAAGCCACCGAGCGCATCGAGCTAGCCACCGGCGTTACCACCCCCCTGTGGAGGTACCATCCCGCCATCGTCGCCCAGGCTGCCGCCACCCTCGATCGGTTGAGCGGAGGGAGGTTCAACCTCGGCGTGGGAACCGGCGAGAACATCAACGAGGGCCCGCTCGGCTACCACTTTCCCAAGTACGCGGAGCGCGCCGCCCGGATGTCGGAGGCGCTCGAGATCATGAGCCGCCTGCTGCAGGGGGAGAAACTCTCCTACAACGGCGACTACTACACGACCGACCGGGCCAGGCTGTACTCCCCGCCGGTATCCCGGGTACCGATCCTCGTGGCGGCGGGCGGCCCCAAGACGGCCGGTCTGGCGGGTCGTAAGGCGGACGGGATCATCGTCTCGGTGAAGGATCCCGCAGCCGCGCTGGAACGGGTCATCGGCCCGGCCCGGGAAGCGGCGGCCGAAGCGGGACGGCCCCGCCCGACGCTGCTCACCTCACGCTGGTCGATCATGGCAGATAGCGACGACGAGGCTTGGGAAGCGCTCTACTCGTGGCGCGGGCTGCGCGCCCCGGGGCGCCTTCAGGCCGTCGACCCGATGACGCTCCGGAAACGAGCCGACGATCTTCCGCGAGAGGAGATACTCGGGCGTTACGCGAGAGCGACCGGCGCAGCGGACATCGTCAACCTGTACCTGCCGCTGGTGGGCTCGATCGACGCCGACATCGTCACCATCCAGATGGCCTCGGTCGACCAGGAGGGTCTCATCGACCTCCTGGGCCGGGAGGTACTCCCCGCACTCCGCGAGGCCGCCGCGGGCTGAGCCCCCCTGGAAGGCTCCCGGTCCAGGTCAGTCCGGGATCGCGGCGGGCCACTGGTCCTTCAGCAGCCGTGAGAGTGCCCGGTCGGCCAGGATCCTGCCCCCCGTCTGGCATCCGGCGCAGTAGTTGGTCTCGTTTGATGCGTACACGATCCGCCGCACCGGACTCCCGCACACGGGACAGGGTTGCCGGTACTTGCCATGGACGGCCATTTCGGGCCGGAAGGCCGTGACCCGGTCGGGGAACCCGTCACCGACCTCGCCCCGCATACGGTCCACCCATTCGGTCAGCGTGGTGACGGTCGCCTCGCGGAGCCGCTCCAGAGTGGGATCGTCGAGCCGGCTGGTCAGGACCACCGGCGAGAGTCCGGCCCGGTGGAGTATCTCGTCCGAGTACGCGTTGCCGATGCCCGAGAGGATGCGGGGATCGGTCAGGGCCCGTTTGAGCGTCCGGTTCTCCCGTCTGAGCGCTTCGGAGAAGGCGGCCGGTCCTGCTTCGAGCGGCTCGAGGCCGCCGCGGTCGTGCTCGGCCAGGCCCTCCGCGCCCCGATGCACGTGCAAGGAGGCCCGCTTCTTGGAACCCTGCTCGGTGAGTACCAGCGTTCCGTTCGAGAAGTCGAACGCGGCGTGACCGACCTTCCTGGGTACGGCTGCGCCGCGATTCCTCCATCTGAACCGGCCCGTAATCATCAGGTGGAACACCATGAAGAGGTCCTCCTCCAGCTCCAGGACCAGGCGCTTCCCCATGCGGCGGAACCCGACCACCCGCCTGCCCTCCACTTCGGAGAGCGGCGGATCGAAGGTGCGGAGGAGTGAGATCGACACCACCCTGGCCCGTTCCAGGACTCGCCCCCCTATGAACCGTTGGAGGGCCTCCAGATAGACGACCACGTCGGGTAGTTCCGGCATGCTGCCGAGCCTACAGTGGCCGGTGGTTGACGGACAGTGCCCCGGCCCATCTCAGTGACGTGGGCCAGGGCGCTGTCCTCGAAGGCTAGATACCGTCGGTGAAGGCGTCCTCGAAGGAGGCGAATCTCCGCCCCCCGTTGCCTGCCGAGCCTGATCCCCGGCGGTTGCCGCCGCCGCCCTGGCTGCGACCACCCTGACCGCGGCCACCCTGACCGCGGCCACCCTGGCCACGACCCCGATTGCCGCCGCGGCCTGACGGGCGGCCGCCACCGCGGCCCTGGCGAGGTCCACGACCCCGATTGGGGCCCCTTCCGCCGCCGCCCCGTCCGGGTCCTCGGTCACCGCGATCGCGCGGCTGGCCCGGTGCCCCGACCTTGGCGCCGGGCTTCGGCTCCAGATCGGACGTCACCTTGAGGGAGACCTTGCCGTTGCGGTCGATGGAGTCGACCACCACCGTGAGGGGATCACCCTCGGACAGGTAGTCCCCCACCCGGCGCACGTGGCGGGTGCTGTCGAACTTGGAGATGTGCAGCAGACCGTCCTTACCCGGAAGGATGTTCACGAATGCCCCGAAGTCGGTGATGCTCACCACCTTGCCGTCGTAATGCTTGTCGACCTCGGGCGTGGGTGGGAAGGCGATCTCGTTGACCCGGTTCAAGGCGTCGGCGAGTGAGGTCCCGTCGCTCGAGGACACCAGCACCGTGCCGTCATCCTGAACCTCGATGGAAGCACCGGTATCGGCCTCCAGTTCACGGATGATCTTCCCCTTGGGGCCGATGATGTCGCCGATCTTGTCGACCGGGATCTGTACGGTCTCCAGCCGGGGTGCGTGCTCCTTCATCTCCTCGCGGGGCCCGTCTATCGCCTGTTCCATCACGTCCAGTATTTCGAGCCTGGCCTGCCTGGCCTGGATGAGCGCTCCGGCCAGCACCTCCGCCGGCAGACCGTCGATCTTCATGTCCAACTGGAGGGCGGTGATCACGTCCGCGGTTCCCGCCACCTTGAAGTCCATGTCGCCGAGGGCGTCCTCCGCCCCGAGGATGTCGGTGAGGGTCACGTAGTTCTCGCCGTCGGCGATCAAGCCCATGGCGATCCCGGCCACCGGACCGGCGATCTTGACGCCCGCATCCATGAGCGAGAGCGACGAGGCGCAGACCGACGCCATGGAGGAGGAGCCGTTGGATGAGAGAACCTCCGACACCAGGCGGAGCGTGTACTGGAACCCGTCATCAGCGGGGAGCACGGGCCGGAGGGCCTTCTCCCCCAGGGCGCCGTGCCCGATCTCCCGGCGCTTGGGTCCCCTCATGAACCCGGCTTCGCCGGTGCAGTAGGGCGGGAAGTTGTAGTGATGCATGTACCGCTTGGCTTCCTCGTTGCTGATGGTGTCGAGCATCTGCTCCATGCGCGGCATGCCCAGGGTGAGGACGTTCAGCACCTGCGTCTCCCCGCGGGTGAACAGGGCGGACCCGTGGGCCCGGCTCAACACGCTGACCTCGGCGGACAGCGACCGGATATCGGTTGCGCCCCGGCCGTCCATGCGGACGCCCTCTTCGATGATCCGCCGGCGCATTGCCTTCTTGGTGGCGGCACGCAACGCGGCACGGACCTGCCGGGCGGTGTCGGTGTCATCCTCGTCCACGCCGTACTCGGAGACCACCCGCTCGGCCAGTTCCGCCCCTGCGGACTCACGCTCGGCCTTGTCCGCGATCGTGACCACCTCGGCGATCCCTCCGGCGGCAAGTTCCGACACACGCTCGTACACCTCGTCGGCGTACGCGATGACCGACGGCCACTCCCCGACTTCCTTGCCGGCAAGTCCTTGCAGCTCGTCCTGGAGATCGAGCAGCTGCCCGATGTAGGACTTGGCCTCCTCGAGGCCGGCGCCAACCGCCTCCTCGTCCGGCGGGGTACGGCCCTCGTCGATCAGGGCCAGGGCGCCATCGGTGGCGCCGGCCTCGACCATCACGATGTCCACCGATCCCGAATCGTTGCGCCTGCCGACCACTACCAGGTCGAACACGCACTCCTCCAGCTCGCTGAACGTGGGGAACGGCACCCAGCCGTCCTCCCCCAGACCTATCCTGACCCCGCCCAGCGGGCCCTCGAAGGGGAGGTCGCTGATGGTCAGGGCCGCCGATGCGCCGTTGAGAGCCAGCACGTCGTAGGCGGTCTCACCGTCAACCTGGAGGACGGTGGCCACCACATGGGTGTCATTGCGGTACCCGTCACGGAAGGACGGGCGCAGCGGCCGGTCGATGAGCCGGGCGCTCAACGTGGCCTTCTCGGTGGCCCGACCCTCCCGGCGGAAAAAGGACCCGGGGATCTTGCCCACCGCGTACATCCGCTCCTCGACATCGATGGTGAGGGGGAAGAAACTCACGCCCTCCCTCGGCTTGTCGCTGGCAGTGGCGGCGACCAGCACGTCCGTCTCCCCCATGGAGACGCGAACCGCCCCGTTTGCTTGACCGGCGAGCTTGCCGGTGGAAATCACGACCTCTTTGTCACCAATATGGCCGCGAACGACTTGTTCAGACACATACTCTCCTTGAGTTGTACGCCCAGGCACCGAACGCTCGGAGAGCAGCGAAGCCAATTACCAGTGGTCATACCTCCGGACGCTTCGTAGCTGCGCCGCGTCATGAAGGAATGGCGACTGACAACTGATCTACGCCGTTTCTCCGGGCGCTACCAGCCTGCTTGTGTGGTTCGGTTGGCCTACGGGACTTTCCCGATCAGCCATCACTATCGATGAGCGCCATACGGGCGCTTCGAATCATCCCACTTCTTCCTTGGCCACCGGACCGAGCGAGCGCTGCCGGTGGCCGGTCCGTTCTTGATACGGAACGACCGTCTCCACGGAGTGCTATCGACGCAATCCGAGCTTGGCGATCACCCGACGATACCGCTCGGCATCGTTCTTCCGAAGGTAGTCCAGCAACCGCTTCCGCTTACCCACCATCATCAATAGGCCTCGGCGGCTGTGATGGTCATGCTTGTGCTCGCGCAGGTGCTCGGTCAGGTGCCGGATTCGCTGGGAGAGCAACGCAACCTGGACCTCAGGAGATCCGGTGTCGCTGTCGTGAGCGCCGAAATCGGCAATTACTTCCTGGGTCGCTCTCATCTCTCTCACTCGATCAGCACATCCCAAACCGGCATGTATAGAAGTGGGAACCGGGTGGAGTGTAGCACCCTCCCGGCGATCCGGTGCGCGACAGCCCGCTGACAGCCGCGTGTCACCGCCCGTACCTCTCGCGGAGCTCGGCCTGCGTCGGTCGGGGCGGCGGGCGCTTGTCGATCCCGAACACCAGGCGGTAGAAGGTGATCATGGCCCAACGCTGGAATTGCAGGACCGCCAGCAGGATGCGCAAGTAGGTGAGCTCGAATACGGCCAGATAGGCCCGAATGAGCTGCCCGTTGCGGTCTCGATCGTCCACTTGAAATCATCCAATCATGTCGCTTACCGGTGTGCTCCGTCCCCAAGATCGCCCTGTGACGTCCATCGTGGACCCGTATCCGCCGGAGTTCAACCCCTATGTTTCTCACTCTCCGGGGCGGGCTCAGGCTCTAGGCGAGGAACCACCCATGAGGCGACGCGCCCCGGCAAGATCCGCCGCGGTGATCCCTGGCGGGGCATGGCCTCCCGGCGGCGCAGGGCGGAGGCGGTCGATGAAGGTCAGGGCCAGGCGGTCACCCGGGACCCGGCCGGTCCTCCGATCCGGCAGGCGGACCCGGAGCGGCCGGCCGGTACCGCCGATCGAGCAGGCGCCGGGACCGGCCGCGCCGACCGTCACGGCGTAGACACCCGATCCTGGCACCGCCATCGACCAGTCCACCTCCACGGCCATGGTCGAGGCATCCCCTCCCTCCGGTACCACGCGCCGACC
The DNA here is from genome assembly GCA_028821235.1 of bacterium. Classification (NCBI taxonomy): domain Bacteria; species bacterium. Next base: position 34,950 of record JAPPGV010000147.1, on the reverse strand, counting down.
GGGCACTTCATGGTGCCGTCCGAGCAACCCGGCGGCGGCGGCCACCTCGCCCGCCGCGATGTGGCGACGGATCGCGGAAGACGAGATCGGCCCTCGCTCGCCGTCCCGTAGCCGGATGGCGTCGACCCGGAAGCCGTGGGTCCGACCCGATGCCACCAGGTCGTCCACGTCCCCTGCTCTCCCCGCTCCGTAGCGGAAGCCCTCCCCCACCACAACAGCCCGGGCGTTGAACCCGCCCGAGACCACCCGGCGGATGAACTCCTCGGGTTCGAGATGGCGCACTTCCGCGAAGGGGAGCACCCCCACGTGGCCCACACCCACCGACTCCAGCAGCTCGAGCCGGCGGGACAGCGTCACCAGCATGACCGGCCCGTCGATCGGGTCGAAGAACCGGCGGGGATGGACATCGAAGGTGACCACGACCGTCTCGAGTCCCCCCATTACGGCAGCCCTCTCGGACAGGGCCTCCAACAGGGTCCGGTGACCCCGATGGACACCGTCGAACACGCCGATGGTCACAGCCGTCCCCGCATGCGGGCCCGGTCCCCAGGCAAGCGGATCACCCCTCCAGATCTTCATCGGACGCGACTCACGCCAGCACCACCTCCGGAACCAGCCGATCATCGCCGGCACGGTAGACGGCTAGCAGCCGACCGTCCGCGATCACCCGAACGTGCCCGTCCAGGTCTCGAGGGGAAGGCAGTCGCTGCCCGCTGGACACCCGAACGGCCTCATCGTGATCCACGCTCACGGATGGCAGATGCGACAGAGCGACGGCGGGGTCCAGCAGCGCTTCGGCCAGCCGACCCTCGGCGCCGAGGCGCACCAACCGGTCGACCGTCCACGCCTCTTCCACCCGGAGGCTGCCGCTGGCCACCCTGCGGAGGGAACTCAGATGGGCGCGCCCTCCAAGGGCCCTGGCCAGGTCGTCGGCCAGCACCCGGACGTAGAGGCCGCTCCCTCCCACCACCCGGAGGCGGACCTCCGGGAACGGGCCGGCCGAGAACCCCTCGAGGTCCAGCCGGTGCACCCTCACCCTCCGGGCCGGCCGTTCCACCTCCTCGCCGCGCCTGGCCAGCTCATGCAGGCGCTTGCCGCCCACCTTCACCGCCGACACCATCGGCGGTGTCTGGAGGATCTCCCCCCTGAAGCGATCCATGGCACCGACGACATCCTCACGATCGATGCTCATCGGCGCCCGCTCCGTCTCCTCGCCGTCGGCATCCAGACTGTCGGTGGCCACGCCGAATCGGGCCGTGGCCTCGTACTCCTTGGGCAGGTCGGTGACGAAGCGCAGCAACCGGGTGGCCCTCCCGATGCCGAGGACGAGCAGGCCGGTGGCCATGGGATCGAGGGTGCCTGCGTGCCCGATGCGGCGCATGCCGAGGATCCGGCGACACTTGGCCACCACGTCATGGGATGTCCACCCGCCGGCCTTGTCGACCAGCACGAATCCTGACCCGGAACTCACCCGGCCAGCCGTTTCCTGACCATTTCGACCGCTTCGTCCCGGGTGCCGGAGAACGAGCATCCGGCGGCGCGGTGGTGACCGCCACCACCCATCGTCTCCGCTATGGCCGCTACATCTACGTGGCGGCGGGATCTCAGGCTCAGCTTCCACTCCCCGCCGGGCTGCTCTTTGAGCAACAGCGCCACCTCGGCCTCGCGAGCCACCCGGATGTCGTCGATCAGGGCGTCGGCGTCCTCCATGTCGATTCCGTGGCGCCCGAGATCTTCCTGGATGACGTAGGACCACACGAGGGCATGAGCCGGCTCCAGCGTGGCCCGGGACAGGACCGCTCCGGCCACGCCGAGGTACCCGAACGCCATCGACTCGTAGACGGACTGCCCGATCACCTCCGGGCGCGCCCCCGCTTCCACCAGCTCCGCCGCCGCCCGGAGGACCTCGGGATTCGTGTTGCCGTACTGGAAGCGACCGGTGTCGGTAACCAGGCCCAGCAGCAGGGCCGTGGCTGCTGCCGGCGAGACATCCCATCCGATCAGCCTGATCAGGCGGTAGCAGAGCAGCGCGGCCGCCGGAGCATCCGGGTCACAAACCCTGATGTCTCCGAATCCGGGACCCGCCACGTGATGGTCGATCATCACCACCGTCCCGGCCGCCTCGACCACCGGGACCAGTTCCGGGCCGAGCCGGTCCAGGTCATTGCAGTCAAAGGCCACCAGCACGTCGGGCGCACCCGCCTCGGCGGGATCAACCACCGGACGGGCATCCAGGAAACCGAATTGCCGTCCCAGGACGAAGCGCTCCCCGAAGCAGACTCGTGCCGAGCAACCCGCGGCGCGGGCCGCCAGAGCCAGGCCCAGGGCTGACCCCAGGGCATCGCCATCCGGCTTGACATGGCCCGTGGTGACCAGCGTACGGGCCTCCCGGACGGCGCGGGCCGCGTCCCTGAGGCCACGGCTCACTCCCGGCATCACCGGCTCCCGCCTTGCCCGTCCATGTTCCTCAGTATCTCCTCTATCCGCCGGGCATGCGCCACGGCCGGATCGGGAACGAACCTCAACTCGGGGAGGTACTTCATCCGCACCTGCGGACCGACCGCGGCGCGGATCCGGGAGGCCGCCGCCGCCAGCGCCTCGGCGGTCCGGGCCTCGGTCTCTTCGTCGCCCAGAACGGTGTAGTAGACCTCGGCCTTGCGGAGGTCCGGGGACGCGGACACCCCGGTCACCGTCAGGAACCCGATGCGGGGATCCTTGAGGTTCTGGCACTCCTCCGCGATGACCTCCCTGAGGATCTCGTTGACCCGGCGCAGCCTCAGACCCATCCTGTCCCCTCCATCATGGCGGGTCCTCCAGGTAGGAAACCCCGACCGAGAGGACTTCGGCCTCCTCCCACCGATCGAAGAAGCGGCACACCGAATGGACCGCCATCTCCAGTTGTGTCGCGTGCGAAGAGACGATGCCCACCCCCACGGCGGTCCGCTGCCACTGGTCATGGTGATCGACCTCGGCAAACGCCACAGGGAAGGCCCGGCGCAGTTTGGCGGACAGCCGAGCGATCCGTTGCCGCTTGGCCTTCAGCGAATGAACATCCCGCAAACGCAGATCAACCCGGAGCGCCGCTGCGTGCATGCTCGCCATGGGGAACTCACGTCAGCACGATCATGTGGCCGCTATCTCATCGATGCGGTAGGTCTCGATGACGTCGCCCTCCTTGACGTCCCGGAAGCGTTCGAGCCCAACACCACACTCGTATCCGGCCACCACCTCGCGCACATCCTCCTTGAACCGGCGCAGTGACGCCACACGACCGTCGTAGACCACGCTCCCGCCCCGGACCACCCGGGCCCTCGCGTCTCTCACGATGTTGCCCTCGGTCACGTAGCAACCGGCCACCGCACCCAGGCGCGGCACGCGGAAGATGGCCCGGACCTCGGCCACGCCGACCAGGGTCTCCTCCCGCGTCGGCGCCAACCGGCCGACCAGCATCTGCTCCATCTCGTCGAGGAGCTCGTAGATGATCGAGTAGGTGAGCACCTCGATGCCCGCCGCCGCGGCCGCGCGCCTCGCGTTGGGGTCGGGTCGGACGTTGAAGCCGACCACCACCGAGCCGGTCGCGTCGGCGAGGGTGATGTCGTTCTCGTTGATGCCGCCCACCGCGGCATGCACCACGTTGACCCGGCCGCCCTCGCGGGCGATCCGGCCGACCGCCTCCCGGATCGCCTCTACCGAACCATCGGCGTCGGCCTTGATGATCAGGAGGAGTTCGGTCTGCTCCTGGGACCGCAAACGCTCCAGCAACTGCCCGAGGCGCTCGCGGGCGGTGGGCACGACGAGCGTCTTGGCCCGGACCGTATCCACCTGCTCGGCGGCCATGGACCGGGCTATACGGTCGTTCTTGACCACCTCGAACATGTCGCCTGCCGCCGGAACCGATGCCCATCCGGACACCAGCACCGGAGTGGACGGAGTCGCCGTGGAGACGCGGCGGCCCTTGTGATCGATGATGGACCGTGCCCGACCGCTCACCGTCCCCGCTACCAGGGAGTTCCCCCTTTTCAGAGTTCCCCGTTGCACGATCACCGTACCGACCGGACCCAACCCTCGATCGAGGTGGCTCTCGATCACCACTCCCGACGCCGGGGCCTTCGGGTTGGCCTGGAACTCCGACACCTGGGCGACCAGGTCGACCATCTCCAGAAGGTTGTCCATTCCGTACCCGGACGTTGCGGACACCTCGACCGAGACGACGTCGCCACCCAGTTCTTCCGTGACTATTCCGTGCTCGGTCAGCATGGCCCGTACCCTCACCGGGTCGGCATTCTCGAGATCCATCTTGTTGATGGCCACGATCATCGGCACGTCCGCCGCCATGGTGTGGCTGACCGCCTCGATGGTCTGTGGCATGACGCCGTCGTCAGCCGCCACCACCAGCACCACGATGTCGGTCACCTCGGCGCCCCGGGCCCGCATGGCCGTGAAGGCGGCATGGCCGGGCGTGTCGATGAAGGTGATCGGACGGCCATCGACCGTGGCCTGATAGGCGCCGATGTGCTGGGTGATCCCACCGGCTTCTCCGGACACGACATTGGTGTTACGGATGAAGTCCAGCAACGTGGTCTTGCCGTGATCGACATGCCCCATCACCGTGACCACGGGCGGGCGATCGACCAGGGAGGAGGGATCGTCATCGAACACCCTCTTCGGCTTCACCAGCGGCTCGTCGGCCTCCTCCGGCTCCGCGTCCTTCTCGACTTCCACCATGATCCCGAAGTGCTCCGCCAGGGGCTCGATGGCCTCGGGCGGAACGGGCGCCGCGGCGGCCGCCATCAGCCCCATCGACAGCAGTTGCTTGACGAGCTCGCCCACGGGCTGGCGCATGGCTCTCGCCATCTCGAGCACCGACACCCCGGCGGGCACCACGATGACCTCGATTTCGGGCTCGGTGTATTCGGGTTCGGGAGCGGGGGTGTCATCGGCCGGGTCGGGCGCCTGTTCGGAAGCGTCGGCGACATCTTCCTCGGGCTCCTCCGGAAGGAGCATGGAGCGAAGGGCCTCGGCATCGCCCGGATCCAACCCGGAGGAGGCGGTGGTAACCGGCAGTCCCAGGTCCTGCGCCGTGGCCAGAACGTCACGGGAGGTGAGGCCCAGCTCCTTGGCCAACTCGTAGATGCGCTTGGTCACCATGGCTGCCTACGCTCCCGATGTTCCCTCACGAGGGTGCGGCTCTTACCGGCCACCGGCGGTGACCGGACCGCGTCCCCGCTCGCGAGTATGACGCGGGGATCTGGAGTCGCTCTGTATGTCGATGCGGTAGCCGGTTAGCCGGGTGGCCAACCGGGCGTTCTGACCTTCCCGGCCTATGGCCAGCGAGAGCTGGTGCTCGCTCACGATCACCACGGCCGACTTCTCCTCCTCATCGACCTGTACGTCACGCACCTTGGCCGGGCCGAGGGCTTCGCCGATGAATTGGGCCGTGTCCTCGCGCCACTGCACCACGTCCACCTTCTCGCCCCGCAGCTCGTTCACAACGTTGCGTACCCGGGAGCCACGGGCGCCTACACAAGCGCCTTTCGGATCTACGTTGGGATCGTTGGACACCACCGCGATCTTGGTTCGATGGCCGGCTTCCCGGGCTATCGATCGGATCGTCACCGTGCCGTCCAGCAACTCCGGCACCGCCAGCTCGAGCAGCCGGCGAACCAGGTCGGGATGGGAGCGCGACACCACGATCTGCGGGCCCTTGGTCTCCCGCCGAACCTCGATGATCAAGGCCTTCGCCCGGGCGCCTCGCTCCAGCCGTTCGTAGGGAATCCTCTCGGAACCGGGCATCATCGCCTCGGCGTTTCCCAGGTCGAGGATCGTGTACCGGTTGTCATGCTGCTGCACCATGCCGGTGACCAGGTCGCCCTCCCGGCCCTCGTAGGCGTCGAACACCTGCTCTCGCTTGGCTTCCCGGAGCTGCTGGGCGATCACCTGCTTGGCGGTGCTGGCGGCTATCCGACCGAAGTCCGTGGAGGTGTCCTCCCACTCCTCGATGACGTTTCCGTCGTCATCGAGCTCCTGGGCGTAGACGATGATCTCGCCGGAGTCCGGCTCGATGGTCACGCGGGCCTCCTCAGCAGCTCCCGGAGTCCGCTTGTAGGCCGACACCAGAGCGTTGGCCAGGGCAGCGAGGATCGTGTCGACAGGAATACCTCGCTCCCGCTCCAGCATCTCGAGGGCCTCCATGACCCGGTAGTCAATCTTCATCCCGATACCCCGACTTCCTGGTCGCCCTGCCTTGCCTGTTCCACTCGAACCGCGTGCGCGCCGACCGGATCTGTCCGTACCCGATCAGCCTCGACTCACCGTCGACCCGCACGGAACAACCATCCGAGTCGGCAGCTTCCAGCACGCCCCGATGGTGCCGGTGACCAGCCACGTCTACGTCGGTCTTGATGACCACGTCCCGGCCGATCGACTTGTGGAAGTGGCGGGGAAGGTGAAGGGCGCGCTCGAGCCCCGGCGAGGACACCTCCAGCGAATAGGAACCCTCGAAAGGATCAAGGCGGTCGAGCTGGCGTGACAGGGAGCGGGACACGGCCGCCAACTGGTCGACCCCCACCCCGCCGTCGCGATCGACGATCACCCTGACTATCCGCGGACCCCTGCCGGCCACCTGGAGATAGTCGAGCTCCAGGCCCTGGCCGGCCAGGTGCTGCTCGAACAGGTCTCCAAGCCGTTTCTCAACACTCATGGGCCCCGGCTCCGAGCCACCATCCGTTACGGAAGAGAGCGCCACCAGCCGCTTCTGCGTGGAGGCATGTCGGGCTCCCGGCGCGGCGGGATGCGCCGGCCAGCCGGTTTCTACAATAAAAAAAGCGGGCTGGGCGCCCACCTTGTAGCACAAAGTCACGTCCTTCGAGTGTCTCGCCGAGAATCATAGCATTCGTCCCACCCAAAGAGACCTCAGCGGGAGTGCTAGGACACCAGCGCGGCGAGCCGCTCCACCACCTGATCGAGGGGTAGGGATTCGGTCAACGAGCCGTCGCGGGCGGCCAGTTCGGCCTCTCCGGCCTCGATGCCCCGGGGACCTATCGTCAGCCGGTAGGGGATCCCGACCAGCTCGGCATCGGCGAACTTGACCCCGGGACGCTCGTTGCGGTCGTCCAGCAGGACCTCGATCCCTGCGCTGTCCAGGTCGCGGTAGAGGGTCTCTCCCGCCTCGGCGACTACCGGGTTGTCGGGTCGCAGGAGCGTGATCACGACCGTGAACGGCGCCACGGCGAGGGGCCAGATGATTCCCCTGCCGTCGTGGCTCACCTCGACGACGGCAGCCATCGACCGCCCCACACCGATCCCGTAGGAACCCATCACGATGGGCGCGGGCCGGCCCGACTCGTCGAGAACGGTGGCCCCGAGGGCCTCGCTGTATCTGCGGCCGAGCTTGAAGATGTGACCCACCTCGATCACTCGCGACAACGAGAGGGAACCGGACGGGCAACTCAGGCAAGCCTCCCCCTCGCGTACCGAGCGCATGTCGAGCCACCTGGCCACCGGGAGATCGCGCGCCACGTCCACCCCTCTAAGGTGAACGTCGTCCTCGTTGGCGCCGGTCACCATGTTGGAGCGCCCCCGAAGGGCGGGATCTGCGATCACGGGATACTTGACGCCGACCGCTCCGAGGCTCCCCGGATGAGCGCCGAGGCTCGCGACGATCTCTCCTTCCGTCGCCGGGCGAACCACGCCGTCCACCGCGTCCGACAGCTTCTGGACTTCGAGGTCGTGGTCGCCCCTCAACACCAGGAGGGTGAACTCGTCCCCCACGTAGTAGGCGAGCGTCTTGATCTGCCGCCGGGCGGCTGCGAACCGGCCCATCGCGGTGAGCGCCGCGATGGTGCGTACCCCGGGAGTCGGGAAGGGCTCGGGCGGGCCCTCCCACGGGTCGTCCGGCACGGCGTCAGGTGCGCTGACAGCCCGTTCCAGGTTGGCTGCGTACCCGCAGTTGTCGCACAGAGCGACGAGGTCCTCACCCGTGTCCGAGCGCACCACGAACTCCACGGAGTCGCTGCCGCCCATGTTGCCCGAGGACGCCTCCACCTGGATGGACTCGAGACCCATCCGGGCGAATATCCGGTCGTACGCGCCGCGGTGAGCCTCGAACTGGACGTCGAGGCCTTCCGGGCCGACATCCAACGAGTAGGAGTCCTTCATGATGAACTCTCTCACCCTGAGGAGGCCGGACTTGGGCCGGGCTTCGTCCCGGAACTTGGTCTGGAGGTGATACCAGAGCTGGGGCAGCTCCCGGTAGGAGTTCAACTCCGAGGCGAGGTGGGCGAACACCTCCTCGTGGGTGAGGGCCAGCACGAGGTCGGCGCCCCGGCGATCCTCGAGCTTGACCATGATGCCCTCGACGTCGTCCCACCGGCCGGTCTTCTTCCACAGCTCGGCCGGATGGACCACGGGCGCCAGGAACTCCTGGCCGCCGATGGCGTTCATCTCCTCCCGGATGATGTCGGAGACCTTGGTGGCGACCCGCATCCCGAGCGGGAGCATCGAATAGGACCCTGCCATGAGCTGGCGGATGAAACCGCCCCGGATCAGCAAGCGGTGGCTGGCCGCGACCGCATCCGCCGGGTCGTCGCGGAGGGTGGGAATGAACGTCCGTGACCAACGCACCGGGAACTCCTAGTGGTCTGTGAGGAGTCGGGCCGTCACCGAGCCGCCACATCGGCGACCGCGGCGCGGCGAGCTGCGGCACGATTGGCGTCGCCCTGGATGTCGATCAACACCTGCCGGTCCTGGGCAGCCAGGTCCGCGGCCAGGTCGTCTGCGGCCGCGATCCGGGCCTCCACGCCCTCGTCCACCAGCTTGCGCGCCTCGTCGAGCAACGCCTCCACCATCTCGTCCTCCGGCACCACCCTCACCACCTTCCCCTTGATGAACAGGTGCCCGCGGCCCCGACCGGCAGCGATTCCCAGGTCGGCCTCCCGCGCCTCTCCGGGACCGTTCACTACGCAGCCCATCACGGCCACCTGGATGGGGAGCTTCGCCTCCTCCAGCTTGGCCTGCGCCGCCTGTGCAACCTCGAGCACGTCGACCTCCGCCCTCCCGCAACTGGGACAGGCGATCAGGTCAAGCCCGGTGCGCTCCCGCAGGTCCAGATACTCGAGGAGTTGGCGTCCGGCCCTGGCCTCCTCAACGGGATCGGCGGTCAGCGAGAAGCGGATGGTGTCGCCGATGCCTTCGAGCAGCAGGGTGGCAATGCCTGCTACCGACTTGATCAGTCCCCCCGGTGGGGGTCCCGCCTCGGTGACACCGAGATGGAGCGGGAATCCGACCGTGTCGGCCAGCAGGCGGTAGGACTCGACCATGGATGGCACGTGGGAGTGCTTGACCGAGATCTTGATGTCATGGAAGTCTTCCTCGGCCAGGTACTCGATCTCCTTCTGCGCCGACGCCACCAGCGCCTCGGGCGTGGCGGAACCGTATCGCTTCATCAGATCGCGGTCCAGGCTGCCGGCGTTGACGCCCACCCGGATGGGGATTCCCCGGTCCTTGGCGTCGCGGGCCACCGCCCGGATCTGGTGCGGCTTCCGGATGTTGCCCGGGTTGAGCCGCAAGCCCTGCACACCGGCTTCGAGCGCAGCCAGCGCCAAGCGGTACTGGTAATGGATGTCGGCGATGATCGGCACCGGCGAGCGAGGCACGATCTCGGCCAGCCCCTCGGCGGCCGCGACATCGTTGCAAGTGATGCGGACGATGTCGGCGCCGGCGCCCGCCAGCGCGTAGACCTGGGCCAGGGTGCCGTCCACGTCGGCGGTCTTGGTGGTGGTCATCGACTGCACCGAGACCGGAGCGCCACCCCCCACCGGGACGCGACCCACGTGAATCTGCCTGGTTCCTTCGCGGTGAGCCATCAGACTGCGATGTTACTACCACCCTCCTCAGATGGTTCGTCACCGCGGGGATCTGGAACTGGCAACCAGTCGTCTAGAGGGTCAGCGGGTTGACGATGTCGAGGACGATCGCCACCAGGCCCAGGAACAGCATGAACAGGACCACCAGGGCGGCGATGGGGACGAGGTTGCGGTGATCCACCCGCCGGCCGGTGACCTTCTCGTAGAGCGCCACCACGAAATGCCCGCCGTCCAACGGGTACAGGGGAACGCTGTTGAACAGGGCCAGGGTGACGTTCACCACCGCCAGGATGAAGATGATGTTGCCGATGCCGACCTCCGACGCCTGGCTTCCGATCCTGACCAGACCGATGGGGCTGACCGGCCGGATCTCTTCGGGAACGTCGCTCTGCCCGGCCAGCACCCCGCCCAACTCGAGCAGCGACCCGGGTCGAACGATGCGGGCGATGGCGTCCAGCGCGCCGGAGAGGATCGCCCACTCCGCCACGGCCGCCCGTCCGGCGGCCGTGATGGGCCCGATCGAGACCCGCCGCGCCACGGGTGAAACGCCTAGGAAGCCGACCGCCTCACCGGTCTGCGGATGGTACGAGCCCAGGGTGGCGGTCAGGGAACGGGGAAGGCCGTCGCGAACGACCTCCAGGGTGACGGTCTCGCCGGGGCGGCTCATGATCAGCTGCACGGCCTGTTCCCAACCGTCCAGGGCTACGCCGTCGATGGCGGTCATGACGTCTCCGTCCAGCACGCCGGCCACGGAGGCCGGACTGGGCACTCCTGGCGAGATCTCGGGGCTGACCCTCTCCACCGCGGTGGTCAGCTCGGCGGCGCCGGAGTACCAGAACAGACCGAACAGCAGCAGGTACGCGGTCAGGAGGTTCAGCGTCACCCCGGAGAGGACCACCACCGACTTCTTCCAGAAGGGCTGCTCCCGGTAGGCGCGGCCCGCGTCGGCCGGGTCGATCCTCTCACCGATACTCATGCCGGCGATCCGCACGTACCCGCCGAACAGGAGCGCCTTCACTCCGAACTCGGTCTCGCCGCGGCGGAACGACCACAGTCGGGGCCCGAAGCCGAGGAAGAACTCGGTGGCCTTCATCCCGGTGGCCCGGGCTGCCCAGTAGTGGCCGGCCTCGTGCACGACGATGAACGCCGAGATGGCCACCACCATCATTATTCCGCCGACCAAGACCTCTCCTCTACCGGCGCTCCACTGCGGCGCGAGCCGCTCTCCGGGCGGCCCGATCGGCTTCCATCACCACGTCGATCGAGGTCGCCTCGAATGCCTCGTGACCGTCGAGCACCTCGGCGATCACGGCGGGAATGTCGAGAAACCCGATCCGCCGCTCCAGGAAGGCGGCCACCGCCACCTCGTCAGCGGCGTTGAAGGCCGCCGGGACGGTTCCTCCCGCCCTTCCCGCCGCGTAGGCGAGGTCGAGCGCCGGAAAGGCGTCGCGGTCGACCGCCTCGAATGTCAGGTGGGACCGCGTCAGGTCGAACCGGGAAAAACCACCCGGTGAGCGTTGCGGATAGGTGAGGGCGTACTGGATCGGGATCCGCATGTCGGTGACGCCCAGATGGGCCTTCAGCGACCCGTCCACGAACTCCACCAGCGAGTGGACGATGCTCTGCGGATGTACCACCACGTCCACCTTCTCGAAGGCCAGATCGAACAGGAAGTGGGCCTCGATCACCTCCAAGCCCTTGTTCACCAGCGTGGCCGAGTCGATGGTTATCCGGGGTCCCATGTTCCAGGTGGGATGGGCCAGTGCCTCATCGACTCCCACGCTTACCAGCCCTTCCCGGTCCCGGCCTCGAAAGGGGCCGCCCGAAGCGGTCAGCACCAGGCGGGAGACTTCGGGAAGCCGCTCCCCCACCATGCACTGGAACAGGGCGGAGTGCTCCGAATCGACGGGGATCAACTCACCGTGCCGTGCGGCCGCCATCACCAACTCCCCGCCCGCGACCAGGCTCTCCTTGTTGGCCAGGGCGAGACGGTTTCCCGCCTCCAGTGCGGCGATGGAGGATTCGAGGCCCGCCGACCCCACCACACCGTTGACCACCGTCGAACCCGGGTGCTGCGCCATCTCCACCAGGGCGGCGGGACCAGGCGCGTAGCGGTCGCCGTACTGCCGGCGAAAACGGTCATGGCCGTCCGGGTCGGGCGCCACCGCCACGACGGTGGCCCGCGGGTAACGGTCGGCCAACCGCGCCAGGTCGTCTCCTGCTCGCCGCGCGGCGAGTCCCGCCACCGGAACGCCGAGGCGGTCCGCTACTTCGAGTGTCTGGCGACCGATCGACCCCGTCGCCCCGAGGACGACAACGGGCCTCACAGGTATCCGAACCAGAGATACACCAGATAGGCGGTAGGTATCGCGAACATGAAGGCGTCCAGCCGATCCAGCACGCCGCCGTGGCCGGGCAGGCTGCTACCCATGTCCTTGATGTCGATCGAACGCTTCACCGCCGACTCGGCCAGGTCGCCGATGGGCCCGAACACGCTGATAGCAGCGGCCAGCGCTATGCCCGACTGAAGGGTGAGCGGCTCGAGCAGCCCGAACCTCCCGATCACAACCCCTGCCAGCACGGTGATGACCGTGGCGCCGAGGAACCCCTCCACGGTCTTGTTGGGCGAGAGGTTGGGGGCCATCCGGCGCTTCCCGAGCGTGCGTCCGTAGGAAAAGGCAGCGATGTCGTTGAGAGCGGTCAGCACCACCAGTGCGGTGGTCAAGCTCCACGCTTCGGGGGATCGGAAGATCGGCACCGCGAACGAGGCGAGGACCGGCACCCAGGCCACGCCGAGGACCGTAACCCCGATGTTGGCCAGCGGGTAGTTCCGGCGGGCCGCGACGAAGAACAGGCCCGACAGCAGGATCACGGCTGCCAGCACACCGCCCACCGCGGCGGGTCCCGAGTCCCAGGCCACGTACATGACCGCCGCGGCCCCGGGTAGGCCGATGAACGCCAGGGGCGTGAAGCCGACCCGGCGGACGGCCTGGTAGAACTCCACCACCGCGACCAGGATCAGGAGGCTGACGAACAGGGTGACCCATAGCGCTCCCGCATACAGGGATCCGAAGAAGACAGCCACCACAGCCAGGCCGGTGGCGATCCGGAGCGCCAGCTCGGAACGGCGGGCCCGGTCGATCTGCTCGATTTGCTCCGGGTCCTCCTCCTCGACGCCCGTCACATCCTCGAAGCCGACCACGCTGGTGCCGACCCCCGGGATCGAAGCCGCCACCGCCGACTGCTCGACCTCTTCCTCACCCGCCCGGGCTACCGCTTCGGCCAGGCCCTTGTACTCGCGGGTGGTGGATCGGATGTAGTCGCGGTCGGTGAACTCGTCGGACTCCGTGGGAGGGGCCTCGGCGTCGGCAGGCTGGTCCCCAGCCTCCTCATCACCTAACTCGGGGGGCGGATCGGTGCCATCACCAACCATGCGTAACCGTTTCCTCGGGGTAAGTCGGTCCAGAATACCCCTATGAGGGCCGATCCCGTGGCTATTCCTGATCGAGGGCGCTCGCGAGGACGAGCTGCGCAGCCTGTAGTTCTCAGTTTGTAGTTTTAGTTGCTGATGATTGGTTGAATGACTACCAACTACCGACTAACAACTAGAAACCAACAACTAGATCTTGAGGAGCTCCTGCTCCTTGTTGGCGAGCAGCTCATCGGTCATGGTGATGTGGCGGTCGGTCTGCTGCTGGAGTTGCTTCTCGGCCCTCCAGACCTCGTCCTCCGACTCGCCGATCTCGTTCAGGTCGCTACGGGTCGACCTCCGTATGTGGCGTATCGCTACCCGGCCCTCCTCGGCCATGCTCCGGGCCAACTTGACGAGCTGGCGCCGCCGTTCTTCGGTGAGCGGCGGGAACACCAGGCGGATCACCTTCCCGTCACTGGCAGGGTTGAGATCGAGGCCCGACAGGCGGATGGCCCGTTCGATGGCCACCAGGTCATTCGAGTCATGGGGGATCACCACCAGCAGGTTCTCGTGGCTGGCGGTCCTGGCGAGCTCCAGGAGGGCCACCTTCTCCCCGTAGTAATCGACCATGACCCGGGAGAGAACGGCCCCGCTGGCCCGATCGGTGCGGAGCGTCGCGAACTCGCTCTGCGTGTGCTTCACGGCCGACGCCATTCGCTCTACGGCATCCTCGAGCAGTTCATCCAGCATGCGTCAACCTCCTCTCCGGATGTGTCTCAACACACCCGGGTACCGATCGACTCGCCCTCCACGGCCCGCCGGATGTTACCGGGATCGACCAGGCGGAACACCACGATCGGCAGCCGGTGATCCATGCACATCGTGACGGCGGTGGTGTCCATCACCTTGAGTTCGGCGTTGATGAAGTCCATGTAGCCGATCCGGTCCAGCAACTCGGCATCCTCATGAAGCTCGGGATCAGCGGAGTAGATGCCTCCTACCTTGCTGGCCTTGAGCATCGCCTCGGCGCCGATCTCGACAGCGCGAAGAGCGGCCGCCGTGTCGGTGGTGAAGAAGGGATTCCCGCTGCCGGCGGCGAAGATCACGGAGCGGCCCTTCTCCAGGTGGCGGATGGCCCTCAGGCGAATGTAGGGCTCGGCCAGCTGCTGCATCGTGATGGCCGACTGCACCCGGCACTCCACACCCCGGGCCTCGATGGCGTCGCGGAGGGCCAGGGCGTTGATGACGGTGGCGAGCATGCCCATGTAGTCGGCATTGGCAGGGTCCATGCCCGTAGCTGCGGCGGACACGCCCCGGAAGATGTTGCCACCGCCCACCACGATCCCGATCTGGTGCCCGGCCTTCTGCGACTCGGCTATCTCGCCGGCCGCCCGCTGCACCGTCTCGGGAGATATCCCGTAGCCGATCGCGGGATCGGCGAAGGCCTCCCCGGACAGCTTCAGCAGGACCCTGCGGGTTCGAGCCATCTACGAGGGTTCCCGGAAACCCGCAGCGGGGTTCGCACTGTCGGCATCGAATCTCACACGACGTAGTTTGCCACAGGCGAGCCCCGCCCGGAGCAGGTGGATGATCCCACCCCCCTGACGGTGCTCAGAGCGAGCCCGATGGCCGTACGAGTGATGCCGCAACCCGGGTCCACGGGAGACCCGCAGATGGTTGCGAATCCCGGAACCCTCTAGCGGTCCGTCTCCTGTTCGCCCACTGCCAGGCGGGCGAACCGCCGGACACCGATGTTCTCGCCCATGGAGGCGGCCAGCTCGGTCACCATGTCCCCGACCTTGCCTTCGTACTGATCGGTCCTGATGTACTCCTGCTCGTAGAGCACGTTGTCCTTGTAGAAGGACTTGATCCGCCCTTCCACGATCCGCTCCACGATCCGCTCGGGCTTGCCCGAGGCCAACGCCTCCCTGGCGATCAGCTCCTTTTCCCTGTCGACCAGCTCTCCGGGTACGTCCTCGGTCCGTACCCACTTGGGCTGGGCGGCGGCGATATGCATGGCCACGTCGTGGGCCATCTTCTGGAACCGGTCGCTCTTCGCCACGAAGTCGGTCTCCGACGCCAGTTCCACGATCACTCCGACGGTCGGATACCCGGCCGGCTGGTGCACGTAGAAGCCGACGGTGCCCTCGTTGGCGTCCCGCCCGGCCCGCTTCTTGGCGTCGGCCAGGCCTTTCTCCCGGAGTAGGTCCTTGGCCCTGTCCATGTCCCCGTCGCACTCCACCAGGGCCTTCTTGGCGTCCATCATGCCGACCCCGGTGGCCTTGCGCAGAGCCTGTACGTCCTTGGCTGTGAACTGTGGCATCTTTGCTCGTCCTTCGATTGAGGTTCTGTTGGTGATCTTTAGTCGTGTATGTGCGGTCCGGAACTACGGCGCTAGCTGTCGTCGCCGGCCTCCTCGGACTCGCCCTCGGCGGCGGCCAGAGCCTGTTCCTGGCCCGCCACGCAGGCGTCAGCGATCGCCGAGGCTATGAGAGAGGCCGACCGGATGGCGTCGTCGTTGCCGGGGATGACGAAGTCGATGTCGTCGGGGTTGCAGTTGGAGTCGACCAGCGCGATGACGGGTATTTTCAACCTCACCGCTTCCCGCACCGCGATGTGTTCGGTGTTCAGATCGACCACGAAGACGGCCGACGGTGTTCCGCCCATATCCGCCACCCCGCCCAGGGTCCGCTCGAGATGGGCGTACTCGCGGCGAAGGCGGAGACGTTCCTTCTTCGGCAACTGCTCCATGTCGCCCGACGTCTCCATGGCTGCCAGCTCCTTCATGTAGAAGATGCGCTGGTTGATGGTCTTGAAGTTGGTGAGCATGCCGCCCAGCCACCGAAAGCTCACGTACGGCATGTCGACCCGCTGGGCGGCTTCCTCGATGGCGGACCTGGCCTGCTTCTTGGTGCCCACGAACAAGACGGCGCCGCCCTCGGCTACCAGATCCCGGACGAAGGCGTGGGCCCTCTGGACCTCCTCGAGCGTCCGGCGCAGGTCGATGATGTGGATCCCGTTGCGCTCTCCGAAGATGTACGGGGCCATCTTGGGGTTCCAGCGCCGGGTCTGGTGGCCGAAATGGACCCCGGCTTCGAGCAGCTGCTTCATGGTGACGGCAGACAACGATGCCTCCTCTGTTCGGTTCTTCCTCCGCCCACCCTTCTCGGAGGCGCCGCGCAGGCTGGCGGACGCCTTCCGAACCTCCCCGGGCTGGTTGGCCCGACCGCGGGAGGCCGTAGTGAACGTGCGTAATCGGCTCGATACTAGTTGCTGGTTGCTAGTTGACAGTTGCTAGCTCATAGACATTAGCTGCTAAAGGTTAGACAATATCAAAAACTACCAACTAGCAACTGGAACCTAGGAACTAAGCACGCGGGTGGCTGCGCTCGTACGTGGCCCTCATGTGATGGCGGGTAACGGAGGTGTAGACCTGGGTGGTTCCCAGCTCGACATGGCCCAGGAGCTGCTGGACGGAAGTCAGGTCGGCGCCGCGTTCGAGCAGGTGGGTGGCGAAGGAGTGGCGGAGGGCGTGGGGAAAGGTGCCTGCCCGGTTCCGCACCATCCGGCGGAGCGTCCGAGGGCTCATGGGCACTCCCCTGGCGCCCACCCACAGGGCGTCCGTGGGCCGATCGCCCAGAAGAAGGGGCCGGCCCGCCCGCACGTAGCGTTCGATGGCGATCCGTGCCTGCGCTCCCAACGGGATCACTCGATGGCGGCCGCCCTTGCCCTCCACCACCAACCGATCCAGCCCGACCGTCCCGTCCATGGTGAGGGAGGCCAGTTCGGACACCCGCAAGCCCGTGGCGTAAAGGGTCTCGAGGACGGCCCGGTCCCTCAAGGACTTCGGGTCGTCCCCTTCGATCGCCTCGAGGAGCGAGGTTGCGGCCCGCTGGGTGAGGGCTTTGGGGAGGGTCCGGCGCGACTTGGGTCGGGCGATACCGTCGGCCGGGTTGGCGCTGAGGGCGCCGCGCCGCACTGCATCCGAAAGGAAGGCCCGGATGGCGGAGATCTTGCGGGCTACCGAGCGCCGGGCATAACCCTTGCCGTCGAGGTGTGCCAGGAACGCGCGGATCGAGGTGCGGTCGATACCGGCCGCAGAGTCGATGCCCAGGCTCCCGACATGGCGGAAGAACTGGGTGAGATCACGCCGGTAGGCCGCCACCGTGTGTTCCGACAAGCCCCGCTGGCTCTCCAGACGGGAGAGGTACGAGGACACATCGGCCTCCCACCATGGGGCCGGATCGGGCTCGTGGCCCGGTAAGTCCTTCGGGGTCGCTGACATGGTGCTCATCTTGGTCGATTCCGGCCGCCGCGCGGCGCATTGTGGCCGGTCAGGACGCTACTTCGCCCAAGGGGATAGCGCGCCCGTCCGCCATCTTGTAGGCCCGGATGACCCACGTGGCGGTCCGATTGCGTCCGATGACGTACGAGATCCAGTCCGGATCGATCCCTGCGGCCAGGTCCGTAGCGGATGGCCGGGCGGGACCCCGCGGATGGGAGTGGTAGACCGCGCCGATCCGCCACCCGTGCTCGTCCGCGTCCCTCACCACCCCGAAGTGCTCGACCGGGTCCAGTTCGAAGCGATCGGGATCGGGGTGGACGTTGGTGGCGGGATAGAGCCGCACCGGACACCCGGCGCCGTCATACACGATCAGACCGCAGGCCTCCCGGGGGCTGGCTTCGGCGGCATGGGCGATCATCGCCTTGACCATCGCCGGCCGGAGATGGGCATCGGCGGCGATCATGGCGCCAGCCGCACCCGCCGCCAGCCGTCGCCGTAGGCGAGGTAGGCGACCCGGTCATGAAGGCGGTGGCGCCGGCCCTGCCAGAACTCGAACCGTTCGGGCCGGACCCTCCACCCACCCCAATGGGCAGGCCTGGGCACCTCCCCATCCTCGAACTCGGCCTCCTTGTCCGCCACCAGGCGTTCGAGCGCGGTCCGGTCGCGTATCTCCCGGCTCTGCGGGGAAGCAGCCGCGGCTATCCGAGCTCCCCTCGGACGCGAGGCGAAGTACTCGTCAGAGTCCGTATCTCCGACCGCCTCGACCGGCCCCTCGATCCTGACCTGACGGTGCAGCTCGAGCCAGAGAAAGCAGAGGGCCGCCCGCGGGTTGGCCGTCAACTCCTCCGATTTGCGGCTCCCGAGGTTGGTGTAAAACACGAACCCGGACCGGTCGTACCCCTTGAGCAGCACCACCCGGGCCGAGGGATGTCCGCGATCGTCAGCAGTGGCGACCGTCATGGCGTTGGCCTGCGGCACACCCGCGTCCAACGCTTCGTCGAACCAGCGGTCGAACTGGCGGACCGGGTCCGGATGGGCCTCCCCCATCGAGAGCCCCTCCGTCTCGTACTCCTCCCGGAGGCGGGCCATCCGCCGATCAACCATCAACCACCTGTCCACATCGCCGTACCGGCGCCCCCAGCGTACCCCTGTATCCGGCTACATCCGGAAGGGTGCAGGCCCCTCGTACCCGGTCGGAGGGGGCGACACGGCAGTCGCCCGGCAGAGACCTCCGGCCCTCCTCCGATTGCTTCGCGTATATCGGCCGATCTTCGCGTGGCTGCCGTATGCTTCGGACACGACCGTAGGGATGAAGGTAGGACTTCATGCATCATGATGTGCTCGTCGTCGGTGGCGGCATCGCCGGTCTGACCGCCGCCCGTGATCTGGCTCAGGGTGGATACCGGGTCCTGGTGCTCGAGGCGCGCGACCGGCTGGGCGGGCGGACGTGGTGGAAGCGCTTCGGCGACACCGACCACTACACCGAGATGGGGGGCACGTGGTTCGACGAGGGCACCCAGCACAACATCGCCCGCGAGATCAAGCGCTACTCCTTGCCCACCGTCCTGAGCCCGGCCGGTCAGGAGTTCCGGGTATCGCTCGGCGGTCGCAGCCTGGCGCGTCCCGACCAGCCCGTACCCCGCGACGTCCGTCCCGATCTGGACAAGGCCCTCGATCACATCGTCGACCAGTCCCGCCGGGTGACCTTCGGGTCCGATCTCGACAACCCGGACCTCCACGATCTGGACATCCCCTTCTCCGAGTTCATCGCGCCCTACACCGACCAACACCTGGTGGCGGAGTACCTCTCGATGTGGGCCGCTTTCGCCTTCGGATGCGATCCCTCGGAGGTGTCGGCCCTGCAGGTCCTCACCTGGGTGGCCGGGTACGACAACACCACCTGGACGCTCGACGACGCCCCGGCGACGAAGTTCGCCCAGGGAACTGAGAGCCTGGTCACAGCCCTGGCCCAGGACGGCGGCGCGGACATCGGGCTCTCGGCACCGGTCGCCTCGATAGTCGACGCCGGCGACCACATCGTGGTGACGACCACCGGCGGCGACACCCACAGGGCCCGTTTCGCCGTGCTGGCCGCTCCCGTCAACACCTGGGAGGACATCGAGTTGCCGCTACCGGCCGACTCGCCCAAACGCAGGTACGCCGCCGAAGGGCTGGCAGGCCATGCGGTCAAGCTGCATGCCCTGGTCGACAACGTGCCCGAGTTCCTGATGGCTTCGGGCTGGGGCGGCCCTCTGTGCTGGGTCTCGGAGCAGGCCAACTTCGACGGCGGGCGGCTCCTGGTGGGAATAGGCGAGGATGACTCGGCGATCGATGGAATGGACCGCGCCCAGGTGCAGCAGGCGATCCGCCGGTTCGCCCCGGAAGCGACCGTCCGGACGTGCCACAGCCACAACTGGTCGACCGACCCGTACGCCAAGGGGACGTGGACTGCTTACCGCCCGGGGCAGCTGTCGCGCTATTACTCCCACTTCCCCGTCCCCCACGGCCGCCTCTACTTCGCCGGTTCGGACATCGCCCGAGGCTGGGCCGGGTTCATGGACGGCGCCATAGAGAGCGGCGCCGACACAGCCGCAGCCCTCGGCCGGCGCCTCGCCGAGGACGGCTAGGAGGGTCTTGCCCCCTGACGACGGGGCAGGATGGCGGGGCCTGGGCAGAGGAAGGCGACCTTGAGACTTACCGCCCTGGGCAACTCCTACACCAAGTTGTTGACCTCCTACGCCATCTCCAATCTCAGCACCGGGGTGTTGATCGTGGCGCTACCGTTGCTGGCCACTTCCATCACCCGGCATCCGCTCTCGATCAGCGGTCTCACGGCCGCGGCCGGGCTCCCCTGGCTCCTGTTCGGCCCCCTGTCGGGAGCGATCGCGGATCGGGTCAACAGGCGCCGGGCGATGGCTCTGGCCGAATTCGGTCGAGCCGCGATCGTGGGCTTGGGGGCTCTCTTCGTCCTCGGGGGCGGCAAGTCGCTCCTGGTCTTGTACCTGGTGATGATCCTGATCGGAATCGGAGAGACCCTATTCGATCCGATCGGGCTTGCCATGGTTCCGACCCTGGTCAAGCCCTCCGGGATGGACACGGCCAACAGCCTGCTATACGGGACCCAGACCCTGGGGCAGCGTTTTGCGGGACCGGCGCTGGGGGGATGGCTCTTCGGGCTGGCCGTCTGGGCGCCCCTGGGAATAGACGCCCTGACCTTTCTGATGTCTGGTCTGGTGGTGCTGATGCTCCCCGGAACGCCCTCCCACACGGAGTCGGAGTGGACGGTCGCCGGGCTCTCGGCCGACATCATGGAGGGTGTGCGGTGGGTGTGGGGCGACCGGCCGCTCCGCGCTTTCCTGCTGGGCACCGCGACCATACATTTCTCGACCGCCGCCGGTACGTCGGTGTTGGTGCTCGTGGCCCAAGATCGTTTCCAACTGAGCGGTATCGGCTTCGGGCTCATTCTCGGTGGATTGGCCGGTGGATACTTCATCGGTTACCTGGTCGCTCCCTCCGTGGTCAGTCGGTTTCCCCGGGCGAAGCTCTGCGTGGCATCCGTACTCGGGGCCGGCTGCGGTTTCCTGCTGGTGGCAGTGTCAGGTGTCGCTCTGTTGGCCGGGTTGGGGTTGGCCGTGGTGGGGTTCTTGGCCGCCCAGCTCGAGATCGTGTCGATCACCTACCGGCAAATGGGGGTTCCGGACCGTATTCGCGGTCGGGTGATGGCGGGATTCCTGTTCGTGGGCCACGGGTCGATCCCGATCGGCGCGGTCTTCGGAGGAACGGTCGCCACCTTGACAGATGTCAGCTATAGCTACGTCGCCGCGGCTGTAGCGATAGCGGCGATAGCTCCCTTCCTCTGGAGGGCGTTGAAGGATGCCGACCTCGAGGCGGGAAGCGCAGGCGCCCGATCGGAAGGTCTGGGACCTGCCTGACGGGTTGGAGGGTATGGATGGCTGAGATAACCGTATTCCTGGCCCGAACAGTGCGGACGATGGAGCCGTCCCTGCCGGTGGCGGAAGCGGTGGCGGTGCGGGATGGTCGCATCGTCGAGGTCGGGACGCTCGAGACGATGCGACCGTGGCTCGCAACGTACAGCCACGAGGTGGACGACACGTTCAAGGACCTGTGCATCATGCCGGGCCTCATCGACCCCCACCTGCATCCCTCCATGGCCGCGCTGCTGTTGCCGATGCACTTCACCACGGCAGTGGGGTGGGACCTCCCGGGGGAGGAAATCGAACCCGTCCATGACCGCGAGCAGTTCCGGGCCCGTCTGGTCGAGATCGAAGCCGCCCTGGCGCCCACGGAACCGCTGTTCGCCTTCGGCCATCACCCCATCTGGCACCGCGACATCGACCGGCGGGCGCTCAACGACGTATCGACCACCCGCCCGATCGTGGTCTGGCACCGCGGCTACCACTCGCTGGTGGTGAACGACGCCTGCTTGCGGTGGATGGATCTGGACCCGGCGGTTGCCCGCCGCCACCCCCAGATCGACCTCGAGGCGGGCAGGTTCTTCGAAACCGGCCTGGAAGTGGCTCTCCACCACCTCCGCGGCTTCATCCTGGAGACGGAGCGGTTCCGCGGCGGGCTCGACCGGATGCGCCAGGTCATCCACCGCGGCGGCCACACGACCATCGGCGACGCCGCGTTCGGCTTCTACGGATTCGAGGAGGAGTGGGCCCACCTGCTGGCGGTGATGGAGCAGCCCGACACCCCGTTCCGGATCCAGCTGATGCCCTACACCGCGGGACCGGACGGCGACGCGGGAACCGACCGCCGGTTCCTCGAACAAGTGCTGGCGTACCCATCACGGAACACACACCGCCTGCGGTTCAGCGACCACGTCAAGCTGTTCGCCGACGGCGGGTTCTTCGCAGAGCTGCTGATGCTCAAGCCCCCCGGACACCTCGACGGCCGTCACGGCGAGTGGATAACACCCCCGGACAGATTCGAGGAGATCGCCCGGGTCCTCTGGAACGCCGGGCTGAAGATCCACGTGCACTGCAGCGGAGACCTCGGCGTCGAGCTGGCCCTGTCGACCCTCGAGAAGCTGCAGCAGGAACGGCCCCGCTTCGATCATCGCTTCACCTTCGAGCACTTCGGCATCTCGAGCTCGCAACAGGTCGACCGTATCGCCGCGGTCGGGGGCGTGGCCTCGGTCAACGCCTACTACGTCTACGAACTCGCCGAAGCCTTCGCCGCCCACGCGGTCGGATACGAGCGGGCGTCCCAGATCTCCAGACTCGGCTCCCTCGAGCGAGCAGGAGTGCGGTTCGCCGTCCACTCCGACTTCCCTATGGCGCCCGCGAAACCCCTGAACAACGCCTGGGTCGCCGCCAACCGGCTGACAGAGTCAGGCGCGCTGATGGGCCCCGACGAGCGAGCCTCCCTGGACGCTGCTATCAGGGCCACCACCACCAACGCCGCCCACGTACTCGGGCTCGAGGACGAGATCGGATCGCTGCGCTGGGGCAAACGAGCGGACTTCACGATCCTCGAGGCAGACCCCTACACGGTCGGCATCGACTCCCTCCGCGACATCCCCATCTGGGGAACCGTGTTCGAAGGCAACAAACACCAGAACCTATGAAGTACCGCGCACCGCCCCCTCCCCAGTCCGGCCCCGCACGCCACACGATTGCGGCCAGTCGATGGATACGGCGGTGAGCTTGCCATCCCGGGGGAATGTCGCGGGTCAGGCCCGAGCAGGAAATGGGGCGCCAAGGCCACGGACGGTCGGATGCGCCCGAAGGGAGGACACGTACCGGTCCTTGGTCGCTGTGATGGGACTCATCCGAGCGGCCGCCTCTGTGAGTCCCCTCTCTATCCTTTCATGAACACTGGCATTCTTCGTTGATCTAGAACACATCGCCATCGCGTGCCGAATGTACAGGGCCCGAATAATGGCGCTTGAATTCCTTCATTAAGGCGTCGGGTTCATATGGGTCCGTATAGTTTCGCTCATGCATCGTCACGAGCTGCTTGACGTTCATTTCGGTCGCGAAATCCGCCAACTCCCTGGGCCGAATGTGGTATGACCAGATCGTCTTCGCCTTTTCTTCGACGGTCTCGCCGCCCCAGTTGGCGTTCGCAATCATGTCTTCGGTGGAGAGCTCGCAGAAGAATAGGTCTGCATCCTGGGCTGCTTTGTCAAGCTGACCCTCTACCCGGCCGTCTCCTGACCAAGCAATCACTCGATCCTCGGATGTGAAGCGATAGGCAAAGTTCTGTTCGAAATTACCGTGCTTATGGTGGAATGCTTCGATCTTCACGTTTCCATCTTCATAGATCATGCCCGAGTCCTCGATCTCATGCGTTACCGTCTTATGCGCATCGATCTTCCTCTTGTCAGCCCCTGGCCCGAACGTACGTTCCTGCAAGTCTGCCTGATAAGCCTCTTCCAGGTGCTCCATCAGGCTCCGTGTGCCGACCGGTCCATATACCTCCAGCGGAACCTCTCGCCCATAGGCCCAGGGCATCAGCCACACAGCCGGTAGTCCGATCGTGTGGTCGGAATGCAGATGGGTCAGGAAGAGGCTGGTGAGCCTGTACGGGGCCAGGTGTTCGGCGATCAGCTCAGGATGAGACGCCGCAGCCCAGGCAAGGCCGCGCCATATCCCTTCGCCGGCGTCGATCAGGTAAGTCGTGTCGTTGACGATGACCGCCGCTCCAGGGCCGTGTCGATGCGGGTTCGGCGTAACTCCTCCGGATCCCAGGACAACTGCACGTGTCTTTGCCCCTTCAGGCGCCAGGTAGCGAGGTGGTCCTGGCGCAAACCCGATCTCACTGAGCAGCCATGGAGTCCCTCGTGTCGGAGTCATATCAGCCTCCTAGCTCACTCTCATGGCGAGCTCTGAACTCATTCGTGACGAGAGTCATCCGCTCGCTAGCTCGGCCCGCGCCAATACACGCTCGGCAGAACCGCTCGCACGGGCGCGGATCTCCGTGGGATCGAGCTCGGTGAACTCCCCGCCACGAACGAGGACCCTTCCGTCGATGATCACGCTGTCAACATCAGACGCTCTGTGCTCGTATACCAATTGCGCGATCGGGTCATCACCGACTTGGGGTTGGGTGTGAAGCCCGTCGCGGCGGATCACGATGACATCGGCCCGCTTCCCGGGTTCCAACGAACCGAGCTCGTCTTCCAATCCAAGCGTCCTCGCTCCCCCGAGGGTGGCCATTTCCAGCACGGACATCGCCGGCATACTACGAGGGCCTCTCCGCGGCTTGTGAACGAGCGATGCCAGACGCATCTCCTGGAACATGTCCAGGTTGTTGTTGCAAGGGGCGCCGTCCGCGCCCAGCCCGACGACTACGCCTCGCTCAAGGAACTCCGGCACCGGAGCGAGCCCGGAGGCGAGTTTCAGGTTGCACGAAGGACAGTGGGCCACCTTGGTCCCGGTCTCGGCCAGGATCTCGATCTCGGGCTCGGTCACCCAAATGCAGTGCGCGGCGACCAATCGCGGGCCCGTCGCGCCCAGGCTGTGTAGATACTCGATATCGGTCGTGCTCTCGATAGCAAGAAGCTCGGTCTGTGCCTCGTTCTCGGCCGCGTGCGTGTGGATGACCGTATCGTGCTCGGCGGCCAGCGCGACGATGTCCGCCCATAGACCCTCGGTGCAATTGCGTGAACCACGGGGGCAGAACGCGACCTGCAGCCGGCCGTCCCCCTCACCATGGAACTCCTCGAGGAGCGCGAGGCTCATCTCGAGCGAAGCCTGGGTCTCCTCCCCGACCATCTCGGTTCCCGGCTCCCAACGGTCCATCATCGCCTTGCCGCTGATCGCCCGGAAGCCGGTCTCGAGCACAGCCCGGAACGCCTCTTCCGTATGACGGACCGTCTCCATCGTGAGGGCGCAGGTGGTACCGCCGCGAATCATCTCGGCAATGGCCAGGCGAGCAGCGTCGTACACGGATTGCTCATCATGGGCCTGCTCGAGCGGCCAGATTCGCAGACGAAGCCAGTCGATCACGTCCATGTCATCCGCCATCCCGCGAAAGAGGGTCTGGCACAAATGAACGTGGGTCTGAACGAACCCGGGCGCTACCAGGCAATCGGTCGCGTCGATGACCGTGTCGGCCTCAGTCCGAGCGGAAGGGACCTCGAGGATACGCCCATCCTCGATGTAGACGCTCCCATCCAGGATCTCGCGGCCGGCGTTCATCGTGACGAGCAACCCGTTCCGGATCAGGATCGAGGAGGTGGCCTTCATCTCTGCTCAGAAGAGGCATGCAGGCGCTCGACGGCCCCCAGTGCGGTAGCGATCGCCGCATCGATCCCCGCGGTGTAATCCTCCAATCGCTGGCCCTGATAGGTGCTCTTCTGGCCCGTTACCAGGTTGGACCCGGGCACGAGGATGGAGCCGCTGCGCACGCCGCGGGCCATGGCGACGGTGAAGAGCGCCGAGCTTTCCATCTCAAAGACGAGAACGTGCAGTGCCCGCCATTGGTCGATGATCTCGACCTTGCGCTCCCCCTCGTAGAAAGAGTCGGTACTTCGCACCAGCCCCAGATGGTAAGGCGTGCCCTCCGCGTCCGCGGTGGCCCGGAGGGCGGCGACCACGTCGGGATCAGCGATCGCAGGATAGATGGCGGGCGCGTAAGTATGGCTCACGCCCTCATCCCGAACGCCGGCCGTGCCTATGACCACATCACCGATCGGAATGTTCTCTGCGATGCTCGCACAGCTACCGACCCGGATGAAGACTCTCCCCCCGGCCAGCGCCAACTCTTCGATCGCGATAGCGACGGAAGGGGCGCCGACTCCGCTCGATGCCAGCGTCACCGGCGTACCCCGATATGAACCGGTGTAAGCAACGTAGCCGCGTTCCCTGCCAACCGCCTCCGCCTCGTCCAGCCAGGTCTTCATCTTCTCAACGCGACCGGGGTCGCCCGAGAGCAGAACATACGGGGCAACGTCCCCGCCGCCCTTCACGCCCATGTGCGGCAGCGAACCGTCCGGCAACCGCAAGAAGCGCTCCGTCAAGTAATCTCCCATGTCTTCCTCCTCACTCCATTGGCCATGCCGGGGCCACCTCGATCCCCGCCCTCTTCAACAGCGCCAGACCCCGCTCCTGGGCCTCCTCGAGGATTGCCGCCTCGTCGGCCACGAGCACCTTCCGGCCCTGCATCAACACCTGCCCTGCCACGATCACCGTGTCCACGTCGCCACCATGCGATGCATACACGAGGTTGGCGATCGGATCATGGATCGGCATCGTGTGCGGTCGCTTCAGGTCGACCAGGACCACGTCTGCCTGCTTCCCTACCTCCAGGGATCCCAGTTGATCACCACGCCCTATGGCGCGCGCCCCCTCGATCGTCGCCATCTCCAGGGCATCCCCGGCTGTCAGGGTTGTGGGATCCATCATCGCCACGTTGTGCAGCAGCGAGGCCGCTTTCATCTCACGGATCATGTCATGGCAGTTGTTGTTGGCTGCCGCATCACATCCCAGCGCCACCGTAACCCCGGCGTTCCGCATCTGCGGTACCTTGGCGAAACCCTCCCCCATCTTCATATTGGCCGAGGGGCTGTGTACCAGCCGCGTATGGGTCTCGGCAAGGATCGGGATCTCCTCCTCAGAGAACCAAGTGCCGTTGATGAGCAGCACGTTGGGTCCCAGAAGGTCGTAGCGACGGGCGAACTCGGCAGGAAGCATGCCGAACTCCCGCTGAAAGAAGGGAGGGTCATCGACAGTGCCGGCGAAGTGAACGGTAATCCCCGTCCCGTGTCTCGCCGCCAGCCGAGAGACCCTGCGGTAGAAACCCGGCGAGGCGCTAGCCGGTGGCTCCTCTCGCGGCACCAGTGGTCCGAGCCAGACCTGCAGCCGGCCACCAGCCGCACCGTGCCAGACGCCGATCCCCCGCTCGGCGTCGGCCAGAGACTCGTCCTCCCCGCTGAACCCGCCTGTATCCACAGGGCTCTCGCCGCGCTCGAACAAGGCGTCCGGCAGGACATACTTCGCCAGCACGCCGCGCATCCCCATTTCCTGAACCGCCTGCGCCAGCGCATCAAAGTCATAGTGGCTCGGCACGATCGAGTCGACGAAACAGGTCGTGCCGGACTTGATCATCTCCAGCATGCACAGTCTCAGGCTGATCTGGGCATCCTCCTGGGTGCGCCGGCTCAGCAGCGGCCAGATGACCTCCTGGAGATAGGGCCGCCAGGACAGGTCGTCGGCGGCACCCCGCAGAAGCGCCTGATCCGAGTGGGCGTGGGCGTCGATCAGCCCCGGCAAGGCCAGCATGCCATGGCCCTCGAGTAGTTCCGCATCGGGGTGGCGGGGAGCCAAGTCGGCGGCCTTGCCGATATCGGCGATGCGGTCGCCCTTGACCGCGATCGCTGCGTCGGTGATGATCCGCCGCTGCGAGTCGACCGTCACCGCCGTCACGTTGGTGATCAGAAGCATGGTTGTGCCCTTCGAACGCGCATCCTAATTGGCGACCGTTTGCGCCGACCCCGGCACCTGGACACCGGGAACGGGCGCGACCACTCTTGGCCCTCGCACGCCTCCCGTCCTTGCCATGTCAATCGTCTCACCGCTCGTCGCTTCTGACTCACACACCACATCGTCATAAGGCGGGCACCTGCCTACCTCAATTGAACCCGCTGGTAACCACGCCTTCGACGTAGTAACGCTGTAGGAGAAGGAAGAGCACGATGAGTGGCACTGTACCGATGAACGCACCTGCGAAGATGAGCTCCCATAAGACATTCTGGTCCGTAAAGAGCCGAGAGATAGCCAGTTGCACCACCGTTAGGTCAGGGTCGCGTGTAACAATGAGTGGCCAGAGGAACGCGTCCCACGAGAACACGAACTTGACAAAGGCAGCGCTGACCAGCGCCGGGCGTATATTTGGCAGCATGACGTTCCAGTAGACCCGAAACAGCGAGCAACCATCTACGATGGCGGCATCCTGCAGTTCATCGGGGATATCTCGAAAATGCTGCCTGAGCAGGAAAATGATGAAGGCATCTGTAACCCAGGGCAGGAATAGCGCCGGATAGGTATCGAACAGTCCCAGGCGTTGTACCGTCAAGAACACCGAGACCATGATCGTCTCAAACGGAATCAGAATCGTGGCGAGGATCAACACGAACACGATTTCGCGCCCGGGGAACCTAATCCGGGCAAGGGCGAAGGCAATCATACTACCGATGAACAGAGTAATGGCCACTGTGACGACCGCGATGAGCAGGCTGTTGGCCAGTGCGCGACCAAAGTTTCGCTCCAAGAATAAGTGCCGAAAGTTGTCAAGCGTCGGGGCCAACGGAATGAAGGTCCGCCATGACACTGGATTCACGTAACGAAAGATCTCCTCTCGGGGCCTAAAGGCTGAGCCGGCCAACCAAAGGTACGGAAACACAAAGAAGAAGGCGACTCCGACAACTACCGGCAGCCGAAGCACGGCCCAGGTGCCCCGGCGTGGGCCGGACAGGCGATCAGATCGGCGCCCGACTATTCTCGAGTACATGACCGTCGGCACGTTAGAGTCACTGTCGATCACCTCGCCCTGGACGCGCGAAGCGAGTAGACGCTTATGATTAGCAGGAACAGGGCGAGTAGGACCGAGATCGCTGCGGCATATCCCATCTTGTTGAAGCGAAAGGCATTCTCAAAGATGTAGAGCACGACAACCCGAGTAGCATTGATGGGGCCCCCTTCTGTGATCAGGAAGATAGGGGTAAACACCTTGAACGCAGTGACGGTGTTCGTGATAAGCAAGAACACTACAGTACCGCGCAGCAGTGGAAGGGTTACATAACGAAGGAGTTGGCGGCTGTTCGCCCCGTCGGTCGCAGCAGCCTCATAGTAGTTTCTCGGAATGCTCACCAGGCCGGCCAGGAAGAACAGCATGCTGAAGCCGACATTCTTCCAGATCATGAGCAGCGCAATCGAGGGCATGGCCTGTTGCGCGCTGGTGAGGAACGGCTGAGGAGGCACACCGACACCCGCCAGCAGGCTGTTGATCAACCCGCTGTTCGGGTGATACATCAACCCCCATATGACACTCACGACAACCATCGACGTAACAGTTGGAACCAATATGATGGTGCGGAGCCAAGCCGGACCGCGCTGCACGAGTAGTGCCAGAGCGAGGGCCAGAGCCATTTGTAGGGGCACCTCCATCAGGAAGTAGATGACTGTGTTCAAGAACGTAAGGCGGAGCAGCGGGTCGGTTGCGGCGGTTTGATAGTTCTCGAAACCAGTCCACGCATGGCTGCCGGACATCAGGTTGTAGTCCTGAAAGCCCAGAAACACGGCTTGAATCGTTGGCCAGTACCAGAAGATGGCAAGTCCAACGAGCGCCGGTAAACTTAGGAGAAGGGCGGAACGATAGCGTTCGATCGCATGAGCGCTAGGTCTCCTTATGGCCATGTTGTCGGTCCTGGAGACACCCGATACCATTGCCGGGCCTGAACAGGGATCACGAAGCTAGGACTGCCCGGATTGCCGCTCCCCAGGAGTGGAGAGCGGCAATCCGGTATAGCGCTTACTTGGACTAGGACTATCCGAATTGAGCCAGTTGGGCATCGAGTTCAGTTACAGCTGCTTCAACAGCTGCCTCAATGTCCGCTCCCTGCGCGATATCCAGCATCAAGGCGCCGACGATTTCGGCGTATATCGCGCCGCCGGGACCACCAGGTGCTGCATAGGCAACCGTGAGGAGCTCATCTTTGAAGATGCTAAGCGGACGGACCTGAAACTCTTCTAGTTCGTTCAGCAAGGAGACGCGTGCTGGCATATCACTGGTTACGTCATAGTAAGCACTAAAGCCCTCGATGCTTGAGAGGAACTGCACAAAGGCCTTGGCCTCTTCCTGATGATCGCTCTTGGACGCGACCGTGGGCATGAAATGGCTGGCGTGGACGACATGCGTTTCGAGATAGGGAATCGGCATGATGTCCCAATTGAGGTCCGGGAACACGTTATTGAGCACGCTGCCCCACGCCGAGAACGAGATCATCGTCGCTGCTTGTCCGTTACCGAACGCGTCCGGTACATCACCTTGAGGCGCAAGACCATGTTCCACATACAAGTCCTGCCAGAATTGATAGGCTTCCATGGCCTCAGGGGTATCCAGGTACCCCGATACCTCCGTACCGTCAGGTGAGAGGGCCATGAACGTGTTCGAGCCCGGCTCCCCATTGCTGCGGATTACCGGTAGCGACCATGAGATGCTTCCTGGAGGGTTCGACAGGAACACCAGCCCCCAGACATCACCCTCATCGCTCTCTGCACTCGCCGCTACCTTAGAGACATTCTCCACGAATTCCGGCCAGGTCCAGGCCTCCTCCACAGAGGTAGGAGCCTCGACTCCCGCTGCCGCAAACATATCCACGTTGTAGAATACGCCCTGTGTTGATATGAAGAAAGGTGCTCCATACATGGAACCTTCGTAGGTCGATTGAGCGACAAGGCTGGGAAGGAAGTCGTCCACATCGGACTGCTCGAAGATGCCGTCCAGAGGAACGATGGCTCCGTTATACGCGTAAGAGATCACCGCAGAGCTATCAACCAAGGCAACATCCGCCGGGCTATCGCCAGCGAACTGGACGGGCAGCAGGCCGCCATACTCCCGGAAGGGAACTGACTCCATCTCGATCGTAATGTGAGGATTCATCTCCTCATACGCAGCGATTGCCGATTCAAAGCCGGGCCCGCGACCAGCTCCTTCAGGGAACATAAAGCGGAGCGTGACAGGCTCCACCTCTTCGGCCGGAGCTGCCTCCTGAACTTCCTCAACCGGTGCTGGCTCCGGTGCTGGCTCCGGTACTGGTTCTTCAGCATCCGACTGACAGGCAGCAAGCGCGAACGAGAACGCGAGGACGAGGACGAACAGATATCGTAGCCTAATTTTCATGCTCCACTCCTTAATCCTGGATCTGACTTGGAGTCGCCTTATATGGCTGATCGTGCTTTAGTGTCTCCTTTACTTCGCCTCTGGACCAAGCCTACGTTCCCGTAAGTCTCCTGATAGGCCTCTTCCGAATTGCTCCATCAAGCTCCGTGTGCCGACCGGTCCACATATCTCCGGCGAACAGATCGATCACGGGCCCAGGACATGCATGACAAGGGCGGTAGTCCGATCGCATGGTCGGAGTGCTGATGGGTCAGGAAAACGCTAGCAGGGCCCGCCCGGGAGTGGAGGGCAGGATGGGTCTAATCCTTTCGGAAGGAGCTTTAGGCCTCGCTGAAATCCGGTGGAGTACCAGTTCGCCGATAGCAGGAGGCCTCGATGTCACGCATCGGGCCTGTTGGCGTGCACCGGTCGGATGTAGCTTCGGTGGAGGTGCGGACAATCGAACCTCTGTTTCGCACCGTAGCACTACCTTCTATACTACCCGTGTTCTCCCAGGTCACAGGCACCGTAGTCGATTTGGTTGTTTCATCGGTTTTCGCACCGTTCTGTACAATCCCGGTGCTAACCTGATAACTAGACCGATACCCAGAACAGGAACCAATCGGAAACATGAGACGCCCAGCAACCCTGTCGGCTACCTTCGTCAAGACCGTGCGCAGACCCGGACGCTACGGAGACGGACGCGGCGGCCACGGGCTGAGCCTACTGGTGAAGACGACCAGAATCGAGGGTCGGCTATCCAAGACGTGGAGCCAGCGACTCCGAATCAACGGCCGCGAGACCAACCTCGGCCTCGGTTCCTACCCCGCAGTCACACTCGCCGAAGCCCGCCGCCGCGCCCTCGACAACCGCCAAGCCATCGAAGAAGGACGCAACCCGAAAGCCAACAAGACACCAACATTCGAGCAGGCAGCCGACAAGGTAATCGAACTCCACTCCGCCAAATGGCGGCCTGGCAGCAGAAGCCAACAAATCTGGCAGTCGAGCCTCCGAACCTACGTGTACCCAACAGTCGGAGGAAAACGGATCGACCTCATCACCTCCGCCGACCTCATGGCGTGTCTCACCCCCATATGGTTCACCAAAGCCGAAACCGCCAGACGGGTTCGCCAGCGCATCAGCGCCGTCATGAAATGGGCCGTAGCTGAAGGACACCGCACCAACGACCCCACCGCCACGATCACAGCTGCCCTAGGCAAGAACAGCACCCGCCGTCAACACATGCGATCCGTCCCACACAGCCAAGTATCCGACGCACTGGCCACCATCCGCGCCACCGGCGCCTGGGCAGCCACCGTGTACTGCTTAGAGTTCCTCACGCTGTGCGCCGTACGAAGCAGCGAAGCCCGACTGGCAACATGGGACGAGATCAACCTCGACTCCGCCACATGGACCATCCCCGGCCGCCGGACCAAGATCGGTGAACCGCACCGGGTTCCACTAAGCACCGCCGCCCTAGCCGTCCTCCAAAAAGCACGCGAACTCTCCGACGGCAACGACCTCGTCTTCCCATCAGCAACCGGCCAAACCCTCTCAGACTCCACCATGAGCAAACTCTGCCGCGAAAACGGCATCGACGGCACACCACACGGGATGCGCTCAGCCTTCCGCAGCTGGGCCGCAGAGACAGGCGCAGACTGGGCCGTCGCCGAACTGTGCCTAGGCCACCGCGCAGGAACCGACGTCGAACTCGCCTACCAACGCTCCGACCTACTCGAACGCCGCCGCCAACTCATGGAAACCTGGGCACAATACCTCAACCCCTAGCACTACCACCGTCTCACCATACTGAACGCAACAACGGGATCGTTTCACTTACCGGACTGTATAAGGGCCTAGTTCAAAATGTATCTTGCAGTGTGGTGTCCCACAACAAGGAAGAACCATAAACGTGAGTGCCGATAGGGTTTAGGTCACTCTGGTCTGTTCTCGATGGTCAACAAACGTAAAGGAAAAGCCGGGTTGATCTCGAACGTCAACGCCTCCCACGGTTCGCTGCGATCATCCGCTGACCTATTGACCTTCCCCAGGTTGACCGTCAGTGCACCTACAGCCGGATCGAAGGTAACCGCATCCGGTTCCGGTTCAGGCGCAAGCGGCACGCCCCCAGGATCACCAGCCGATGTCATCAGGGCCTACGATCAACCAGCCGCGCGTCGTAGAGACTCAGATGACCCTCAATCCGTGCCACACGCTCAGACAACTCAGCAATCCCAGATGTCAACCGCGTATCCAACTCGCCAATCTTGTCAGCCACCCTGTCACGACGGTTCAACCACAACGCAAACACCGCAACCGCCCCCGTCGTAACAGCGCTAATACCACCCAGCCACTCCATGGTCAGCGCCGCTGACCGTTCTGCTGGTACCGCGATGACCGTTTGGGTGGCATTGCCAGCACAGCGTTCAACATGTTCTCAGGCGTCTCCGGGACACGATCCGGCAACGGCTTCTCAATGGGTCGGCCCCTGCCACGCTGGCTGGCCATCGGTCTTCCTTCCATGTTTGGCTGACAAGCCATGGTACCACGGCCATCTACTCACACACCGGGCCTAGCCGCATCCTAGGCAGGTAGGTTCACCGCGGAACATGAGCCATCGGCCTGCAAACTGGGGCCTGTTGACTACATACACCAGGGAGTGGAGGTATCTGACCGGTATAATTGACGTATGAAACCAACACCTATAATTGACGTATGAAACCAACACCTATAATTGACGTATGAAACCAACACCACACAATACTAACATATAGCAGACGCGTTCCCCACACAGCCGGGCAACACCAAAGTTCCAACCTTGACTTAACTGCATCCGCCACATACTCGAGCACGGCCGCAAATCGAGGGCATTGCCCGCACGGTACGGCAAGTGGTACACGGCCTACCGGCGGATGAACCGCTGGTCTAAGAACGGGGTGCTGGACCGGGGTGTTCTCCCGCCTACAGGCAGAACAACTCGTCGATCCCGAAGTGCCGGGCCTGGACAGCACGTCTGTCAAGGTACATCCCGACGGGCACGGCGCCCCGACATCCCAGGGGCCTCAGGCGATCGGCAATCCCGGGGCAGCTGGACCACCAAGATCCACATGCTGGCCGCCACCGCCCGGACCGCCGTAGATTTCTGCCTTTCCCCAGGTCAAGACCACGACGTCCCCTGGGGACGGGAACTACTGAGACGTCAAGGATCCTTGTAGCTGCGTCTGCCCCTGGTAGCCGACCGGGCACACGAGGGGAACGAAACACGCCAACTCGCTCTCGCCCCAGGCTATCAACCCCACATCCACCCAAGACCAACCGTAAACAGCCCTACTCCTACAACCGCCAGACATACAAGCGGCGCAACGAGATCGAACGGCTCATCCGCCGGCTCAAACGCTACCGACACGTCTAGACCCGCTACGACAGACTCGACATCATTTCTATGGCCTTCATCACCCTCGCCCTAATACACGACAGCCTCAATAGTGGAGTTGCCCCGGTTTTGTGGACAGTTTTCGGTTAGGCGATTCTCAGGGTAG
>JAPPGV010000146.1 GCA_028821235.1 bacterium | reverse complement strand
ACCACCACACCCTCCCAGAAACACCAGAAGAAGTGGTGGACCCCCATTAGGTCTTGCGGGCATCTTCGTGGGGGGGTTGGCCGTGGCGGTGTCCATCATCCTGTCCCGGCTCCCGTGACATCCCCGGGAGGACGGATACCCAGGTGTCGGGTGTCCGGTGTCACGCGTGGGTGACATCCACGCGTGCGGGCGGAAATGGTCTCGTTCTCGAATGCCGAACCCCGCTGAGCTTTAGGCCCCCTGACCTCCGTCGATCACGTAGGTGGTCCCGGTTATCGGCCCCGCGGCAGGGGATACCAGGTACGCGACCAGGCGGGCCACCTCGTCAGGTTCGGTGATGCGGCCGGCCGGTATGGACTTCTCGATGTGCCGGCCGGCCGAAGAAGAGTCCAGTCCCTCGTGAGTCGCCACAGCTGCCTGGAGACCGTCGTATCGCCTGGTGTTGACGGGGCCGGGTGATACGGCGTTGATGGCGATACCGTCGGAAGCGAGCTGCACGGCGAGTGATGACACGAGGCTCTCCAGCCCGGCGTTCATGACCGTGGAGGTCAGAAGGTACGGGAAGCGGGTGCGGGAGGCGTTGCCGGTCACCACCACCACCCGTCCGGCCCCGGTCTCGGCGAGGTAAGGGCGAGCCGTCCTGACGGCCCTGATCGTTGCCAGCACCTTCATCTCGAAGGCCAGCATCCACTCGCGGTCTGTCAGCGCGGAGAGATCACCCAGCGGGGTAGATCCGACACAGCAGACGAGACCGTCGAGTCTCCCGTGCGTCGCCACGGCCATCCCGATTAGTTCCGCCACCCCTAGCGTGGTGGCCAGATCGCCGACCACGCCGACCGCGGTCGCTCCGATGGCGCGAGCCCGCTCGGCAGTGCGGGCCACGGCATCGGGGTCGCGTGCGCCGACGGCGAGGGCGCCACCTTCCCCGGCGATCTCGAGCGCGACCGCCCGACCGATACCCACCCCGGCTCCCGCCACCGCCACCACCCGGCCGTCCAGCCCCAGATCCACCTCTACGACCCCGGCTTGAGAATCCTGGCCGCATTGCGGCCGACGAGCTTGGCGTACACCTCATCGGACAGGCCGAGGGCCCGCACCTCGTCGAGCGACTCCTTCATCGTCTGCACCGGCCAGTCGGTACCCCACATCACCTTCTCCGACCCGTCGCGGTTCCACCACTGAGCGTTGGTGATGTAGTCGAGTATGTCCGGCGGCCAGGTGCGGGGTGGGTGCCCGTCCGCCAGGATGAACACATTGTCGAAGTTCTTGGCGAGCATCACCGTCTCGCGCTCGTAGGGCCAGCCGTTGTGGATGGCCACGAAGGTCAGTTCGGGGAAGTCGAAGGCCACGTCGTCGACCATCGTCGGGAGGGCCACCAGCTTGGCCCGGGAACGCATCGACTGGCTACCGATCTGCATGGCGATCGGGACTCCGAGTTCGGCACAGACCGCGTAGATCGGGTAGTAGCGGCGGTGGTTGATGTCGAGACCGAACCAGTGCGGGTAGACATGGACACCCGTAAAGCCCAGGGTCTCGATGCCGTAGCGGATGTAACGGATGGTCTCCATGCCCAGGAGCGGATTGATGCCCACCCAGCCGAAGAAGCGGTCCGGGTGGGACTCGAGCAACGGCGCGACAAGATCGACGGGGTTGCCCAGCTCCTCGCCTCCGACACCGTCCGCCACCCGGTTGGCGATGATGCCGGCCATGTCGACCCCGCCCTCCTCCATCATCTCGAGGAAGAAGTCGGCGCTTCCCCCGCCGACCGAACTGTCCATCCCGAAGTAGTCGTACCGACCCAGCCGAGTTGAGGGCCGGAAGTTCACAGAGGTATCGATAACAGGCGGGGACGCCGATGCAGACTGCTCTCCGCTGTGCGACAAGTTGCCCCTCCAGTCCGGGCCGTTGCGCGACACCCTCGGCGAGTGTAGGAGGCAAGAACCGAGGCAGCCGCATCGAGACTCCCGGAAGCGGGATCGCCGGCGCCAACTATCGAATATATACTAATCAATACAGATTTAGTAGTGACTCAGGGCAACATAGTACTGATGATCCTGTGATTACCGAGAAAGGACGAGCAAGTGAGAGTTCCTCGGCGCGTTCCCTCGATCACCACCCTGGTCAGCGAACTCGACCTGGAGCGCACTGCGGCGGTCTTCCAATCCTTCGGCAAACCGACCGTCGGCGGGAAGTATCTTCATTGGGACGATCTACGGCACCGGGCACCCCCCCACGGGCTATCCGTTCGTGAGTGGTGGCTCACCCTCAAGCTCGCGCGGGAGTTCGGGCGGAAGCAACTGCCGTTCGAGGATACGAACGGCCGGAGTTTCAGCTATGTCCTGACCGACGAGGCACTAGAGATGGTCCATCGCATCGATGGCTTCGCCACGGGCTTGGTGGAAGCGCCCGAGGCGATCACCAACTCTGCCACCCGGGATCGATACCTCGTAACTTCCCTAATGGAGGAGGCAATCGCGTCCAGCCTGCTAGAAGGGGCAGCCACCACGAGACGCGAAGCGAAAGCCCTTCTCCGATCCGGCAGGAGACCGCGTACCCCGGCCGAGCGCATGGTCGTCAACAACTACCTGACCATGCAGCAGATCACCCAGGATCTAGCCCTCCCGCTGTCTGTCGAGATGGTGAAAGATCTGCACCGAACGGTAACCGAGGGAACCCTCGAGAACCCCGACCATGCAGGTCGGTTCCAGCAACCTGGTGAGGTCAGGGTCGATGTTGGCGACCCCCACGATCCAGATATCGTTTTCCATCGTC
Source organism: bacterium (assembly GCA_028821235.1). Lineage (NCBI taxonomy): Bacteria > bacterium. Next base: position 21,026 of record JAPPGV010000146.1, on the reverse strand, counting down.
CGCCACCCGCGGAGGAACTCGATGCTCGGATTGGCGGACTGACCGAATGGGCCAACGCGGCGGGCGACCAGCCGTTCATACACCCGGTAATCCGGGCTATCGCCCTCCACTTCTACCTGGCGTACGTTCACCCATTCGCTGACGGGAACGGCCGCACCGCCCGAGCCCTGTTCTACCGGTCACTACTGCGCCAGGGCTACTGGCTGGCCGAGTTCATCTCCATCTCTCCCCTCCTGCAGAAGTCGCCGACCAAGTACGGCCGAGCGTTCACGCACGTCGAGACCGACGATGCAGACTTCACCTACTTCCTGCTGCATCAACTCGATGTGCTTTCCAAGGCGATCGACCACCTGTTCGTATATCTTGAACGCAAGACAGCCGAACTCCGGTCGGTTGAGCACGTTCTGCGGAGAGTCCCCGGGCTCAACCATCGCCAACTAGCTCTGCTGAGCCATGCTGTCCGCCATCCAGACGCCGCCTACACGTTCGAGAGCCACCGTGCCAGCCAACGAGTCACCTATCAGACCGCTCGAGTAGACCTGCTCGACCTCGAGTCCCGCGAGTTCCTGGAGCGCCACACGGTGGGTCGCCAGTTCCGGTTCTACCCCTCTGAAAGGCTCGTGGATCTGCTCGGACACGACACCTAGGCAACTCGAGCCGGGCGACCAACGGTCCAACTATACAAAATCTACTAGTTGATACAGATTTAGTACTTGGATGCGCCTCAACCACCGGCCTTCTCTAACTGCGGAAAGCCCGGCTCACCACGCGTCCATATGAGGCGAACCCGATCTTGTGACGCCCCCAGAGACCAAGCAGCTCCATTCGCCGTAGCATCGGAACCAAGTGCCCATAACTCGCCCTCCACCAGCCACCAGCCACGGCTCAGGTGTCCAGGGCCGATAGTCGGAGGGACGGATGGAATTCGGAATACAGGTAGGTGGTGACTACAACCTGGCAGTCACCGCGGCCAGATGGGCGGAGCGGCAGGGTCTGGTGGCGTTCGCCCGTGCTGACCACTACCTGGTGCACACGCTCTCCGGCCAGAACGCCGGTCTGTACGACACGCTGGCCGTCCTCGCCGGGTTGGCTCGTGAGACCGTGAGGATCGAGTTGGTGGTCCTCGTCAGCCCCATCACATTCCGCCACCCTGCCGTGCTCGCCAAGCAGTCGGCGACCATCGACCACATGTCCGGCGGCCGCTTCGTCCTAGGGCTCGGGACCGGATGGCTGGAGGAGGAGCACCGCCGGTTCGGAATTCCCTACCCGCCGTGGCCCGAACGATGGGAGAGGCTGGAGGAGGCGCTGGGCTACCTGAGAGCCGCGTTCGGCAAGGCCCCGCCCGGATTCTCCGGGAGGCACTACTACCTGGACGCCAAGCCGGTCGAGCCGCCTCCCACCGGGGATCTGCCCCTCATGGTAGGAGGGTTCGGTCCCCACCGATCGCCGCGCCTGGCGGGAACCTACGCGGACGAGTACAACCTGGCCCTGCTCGCCCCGATCGACGATCTCGAGGCCCGGATCGAGCGAGCACGGGAAGCCGCCTCCGCAGCGGGACGGCCACCCGGAGCCCTCCGGGTCAGCGCCATGGGGCCGGTCATCGTCGCGCCAGACCAGGCGACCTACCGGCGGCGCCTCGAGGAAGGCGCCGCCTACCGGAGGATGGACCCCGACGACCTGGAGGCGAGCTTCTCGGAGTGCCTTCTGCCTCACGGCACCCCTGAACAGATTGCGGACCAGATGGCACGGTTGGCCGCGGCCGGGGTAACGCGCTTCTATGTCCAGTCGATCGGATCATGGGACGAGTCGCTCATGGAGGAGTCCTTCGAGATACTCGGAGGATGATCCGCCGCGGTTCGCCGGTAGTCTGGAATGATCGGAACCTGCGGTCGGAGGTGGCGCCGTGGACGAGTTGAAACGAGACCTGAGAGATGCCGTCGGGGGACCCCACGTCTCGACCGCACGGAGGGACCTCGCCTACTACGGAACCGACCTGAGCCAGATGGAGGTGGCCCCGGCCGACTTCGTCGTGCAGCCCGCCACAACCGGGGAGGTGGCTACCGTCGTCCGTCTCGCCAACGAGCACGCAGCGCCGATCTATCCGCGAGGCGGAGGGCTGTCCTACACGCTCGGCTACACGCCCACCGAACAGGGCGGGATCCTGCTCGACACATCCCGTATGAACGCTGTCCAGGAGATCGACCTCGACGCCATGTCGATCACCGCCCAGACAGGCTGCACCTGGAAGGACCTCAACACCACCCTCCTGGAGAGAGGCCTCCGGATGGTCTTCTGGGGACCTCTCTCGGGCGAGGGATCGACCCTGGGGGGATGCATCTCCAACAACGTCGTCTGGTACGGGTCTGCCAAGTTCGGAACAGTCGGGGACACCCTCCTCGGCCTCGAAGTGGTCACGCCCACCGGGGAGGTGATCAGGACCGGCTCGGGCGCTCATCTGGACGGGTGGAACCACTTCCGCTACTACGGACCGGACCTGACCGGGATGTTCGTGGGAGATTCCGGGGCCTTCGGGATCAAGACCGAGGCCAGCTTCGAGCTGATGGAGCAACCCCACGGGCACGAGTCCATGAGTTTCGACTTCCCCACCGTCTCGGCACTCCTCGCCGCCATGGCCGCGATAGCCCGGTCGCGCCTGGCGTCGGAGGTGTTCTACCTGTCGAGCAAGCGGCTCGACGGGCTCATCAAGGCGGGATACGGATTCCTCGCCGGCGCCACCGAAGTTCTCCACGCATCGACCGAGGGTCCGAGCGCCGAGGTGATATCCGCCAATGCGGGTGCCATCCGCTCCATCGTCGGGGACCATGGAGGCCGGGAACTGGCCGGTGAGTTGGCCGGCAAGTGGCGGGACGAACCGTTCATGGGCTTCGTGGGCGGCATCACCGCTTCCCTGGTGACGGTCAACGGAGAGGTATGGGCGCCGGTCCATGGAATCGTGCCGTTCGCCGCCGCCGAAGAACTGATGGAGAAGGTCGACAAGCTGGCCGAGGGGTACGCCGACGCCTTCGAGCGGGAACACGTCTACAGCTACCACCTGATGTGCGCGGTCAAGGGCCAGATGCTGCTCGAGACCAACATCGTGTGGCCTGACGAGTTGGACCCTCTGCGCCGGGCGTACGTCCTCGACCCCCGCAACGTCAAGATGCTCGGCAAGGTGCCGACCCGGATGGCCGTGAAGGCGCTCGTGAAGGGCGTGACCCGCCGCAGGGGACGGTTCGACGAGGCACGGCGGGTGGCCGCCGAGTTCCGGAGCGAGGTCGCCGACCTCTACCAGGACCACGGCTGTGTCAGCTTCCAGATCGGCCGGTACTACGACTTCGCCGGCCACGTTTCCGAGACCTACTCGGGCTACGTCCGGACTCTGAAGCGGCAACTGGACCCGAACGGGATCATGAACCCGGGCGTCCTCGGAACCTGACCGGCCCCGAAACCTGCCGTACCGCTACCTCCTCCGGCCGGGTGCGAGGCCGTCGGCGAGTTGTTCCAGCGTGATCGCGGTTGCCATCGCCCGGCCCGCTTCGGCGACCAGCTTCTGCGCGTTGGTCCGGAAACCCGCCGCGGCATCGATCAGCTGACCCCGTGTGGCCTCGCTGGTCACGATGGGCGACCCGTCGTTCCCGATGATCGCCGACGGAGCCACGAGCAGTTCGACAGGCCCGTCGTACACCGGGACCGCCACATCGGATATGCGTTCGACCGTCCGAAGGAACGCTCGGACATCGGCCCTGTCCGGCGCCGAGTCGAGAAAGGCCTCGATCTGCGCGCTCAGCTCGGTGATCCCCACTTCGCGGTCCTCTCCCATCATGGCTGCGCAGGGTAGCGGACCGGCTCTCCGGAACCAGCTTGACACCCGTCCCTTCGCGCTCGAAACTCGACCGGACAGACGCGAGAAGGAGAGAAGCATGCGCTCCCACGTCGAGATGGTTCATGAGCAGGATCTGATCTGGCACGCACCCGAACTACCGCGCGGTGAGGGCCGGGCACGCCAGCAGAACCTGTCGTACGACGAGGAGAACGGGGCCGGATCCTTCAAGGTGTTCTTCGAGACCGACTGGGGACGCCCGGGCGGTTATCACAGCGCCGACACCGAGTGGTTCGTGCTGGAAGGCCGGGTCCACCTGGGCGATACCGATTTCGGACCGGGCGGGTACTGGAGAGCCCCGGCCGGACTCAGGGTGCCGCACATGCGGGTCGAGTCGGGTACGGAGGTCCTCATCTTCCGCGAGTACGGGGACTGGGGCTTCTCGATCTCCGACCGCGACCAGAGCGACTTCGTCTCCAAGGGCGGGAACACCGTCTCCACCGTGCCCGGCGAACTGACCATCGTGCACAGCGAGAAGATGGACTTCATCCAGAACAAGCCGGAGCGGGGGCTCACCCAGCAGTTCCTCTCGAAGAAGGATCTCTTCTTCGACTGGGACCCCAACTACCAGACCAAGGGCTTCCGCACCTTCGTATGCCACGCACCCCCGGGATGGGGCGACGAGCGGCTGATCCACCATCCCGTGTTCGAGGAGGCGTACTGCCTCTCGGGCAGCATGACCTACAACTACGGCCCGATCTCCCCCGGCGTCTACTTCTGGCGTCCGGCCAAGGTGAAACACGGTTCGTTCCTCGCCGACAACGAGGAGGGAACCACCTGGATCTTCCGCCTAGACGGCGACCTGATCAACTGGGTGACGCTCGAGCCGGAAGTCATCGTCAAGGGAATCGCCGACAACTACGATCCGGACGACCCGGACCAGGCGCCCGAGATCGCAGGCATTCCCACCCGTTCCCGCAGCATCGGCCCGTGGGACGGCTACGGACGCTGACCCGCATCCATCCAGCAACACGAGGCGGCTCGCACGGCGGGCCGCCTCTCTCGTTGAGGGACTGCCTGCTCCACCATCCGAAAGTGGCAGAACCTCTGGCTGTCAAGGGAGGGTGGCACAATCGGCCGGGACCGACCGAGAGAGCAACTAGATGACCGGACAGACCCCGTCCTTCGACCAGCTGCACGGGACCAACGATCCTTTCGGCCTCGCCAAGTTCTCGATCAGACGCTCCTCCGTGCAGTACCTGCTGGTGGTCCTCGTCGTCATAGGCCTTCTGATAGCCGCCAACATCCAGGCTGCACTCCACGGGAACACCACACTGCGCGTGCTGGCCGGAACGATTCTCGCGCTGACGCTGGCCAGTACCGCCTTCCTCATTTTCAAGGGGAACCGGACGGTGGCGGTCGAGGAGTGGATCCGCCGGCTGGGAATGGGCGACTTCGAGTTCCGCATCGAACCATGGGGCCACGACGAGGTTTCGAAGGCGTGTGAGGCCCTCGAGACACTGCGGCAGAGTTCCATCCGGGCGATGCAGCTGGACCTCGTGCAGGAGCTATCGGACGAACTCCGGGAGAAGAACGCCGAGCTGCAACGCACCCTCGAGGAGTTGAGGAGCGCCCAGGACAGGATCATCAGCCAGCAGAAACTGGCCGAGCTGGGAGAGCTGTCCGCCGGCGTCGCCCACGAGATCCGCAACCCGCTGCAGTTCATCCGGAACTTCGCCGGCTCCTCGCAGGTCATGATCGGCGAGATCCGGGAGATGGCTAGAGGACCGGGACCGGAAGACCCCGAGGAGATAGACGAACTGACCAGAGACATCGGCGAGAACATGCAACGGATCGTCAACCACACGGACAGGGCGGATCGGATCATCGCGGACATGCTGGCCATGGGGAGGAGGAGCACCGGCACCTTCGGTCCTGTCGACCTGAACGGGCTGCTGGAAGACCAAGCCCGACTCGCCCATCAGGCGGTCCAGGCCCAGCTTCCGGGTTTCAGCGCCAAGATTCGGTACGACATCGAACCGGATCTGGGAGATGTCCATGCGGTGGAGGAGGACCTTGCGCGCTTGTTCACCAACCTGGTGACCAACGCCTGCCACGCCATGGTGGAGCGGGCCGATGTCTCCGAAGACGGCTACCAACCGGAATTGAGGCTGGAGACCGTGCGAACTCCTGAGGGCGTCGCGATCAGGATCCGGGACAACGGGGTGGGCATGAGCCCGGACGTCATGTCAAGAATCTTCAACCCGTTCTTCACTACCAAGGCGGGCAACCGCCACACCGGGCTGGGGATGACCCTTTCCCATGAAGTCGTCCGGGAGCACGGCGGCAGGATCACCGCGATGTCCGAACCCGGTGAGTACACGACCATGACAGTGGTGCTTCCCGGAACTCCGGCCACCCGGAATCCCTAACGAACAACTAGCAACCACCAACTCCTACGGCGTTGGCTCCGGCGCGACGACCGAAGATCAGACCGAATGCAAGACCGCCATGCTCGCGCGTGTAGGCCCTGCCGGCGTCGGCGCCCGCCGCGAAGAGTCCTCTGATCGGCCGGCCACCGCGGTCGAGCACGCGGGCGCCGGCGTCGATCCGCAAGCCGCCCGCCGGGTCCACCACCCCTTGGACCACCGCGGCCGCGTAGAAGGGTGCGCGGTCGATGGCGCGGCCGCCCTCCCTGCGCGGCGGCCACAGATCCTCGAGCTTGCGCCCTCGGGCGGCGGCGTTGTACTCGGCCAGCGTGCGCAGCAGGCGTCGGGGGTTCACGCCCTCGTTATAGGAGGGGGTCCTGCGCCATCGGGCGAGCCCGAGGGCCAGATCCTCTACGGTCTCGGCACTCAGTATCCGGGCGCCGAAGCCACGAGCGACCTCGATGGTCTCGGCGAAGTCCTCGTAGACCTGCCGGTCGAAGATGCAGAAGCCCACTCCCTCCCGCTGGCGGCCGGTGGCCCACCCGATAACCGTGTAACGGGAGGACTCGTCGACGAAGCGATCACCCTCGAGGTTCACCAGGATCGACGGCTCGTCACCCCAGATGGGAGGGCGCAGGCTCAGCCTCTGGACGCCCGACGGCACCGGCTCCGGCATCCGGCGTTCCTCCGGCGTCAGACCGCTCCCACCACCGAGGAACTCGTGCCGGTCGTCCGGCGGCTCAAAGGGCGGGGCGAACACGCAACCACCGGTGCTGACCGAGATGCCGCTGCTGACCGACGCTCCCACGTCCAGCGCCGCCAGGATGCCATCCCCGTCGTGATGCCGGGAGCCGTAGTAACTGCCGCGGTCGCCGTAGACCCCGAAGTACCGGACCTTCAGGTCGACATTCCGGCTGAAGCTGCCGGTTGCCAGTACCGTCGCCGGTGCCTCCGCCTCCACCGGAGTGCCATCGCTCATGCAGACCGCTCCGACCACCGCGCCGCGGTCGTCCGTTCTCAGGCTCCTGAGGCCCGTCCCGAGGAGGAGGCGGCCGTCGTGCTCCTCGAGATGCCGGCGCAGAACCGAGAACAGCCGGATGCCGCCCAGCCCCTGATGGGGGAAGTAGTTGTAGCGGCCCGGTGCATCGGGATCGGGAACCAACTCCACTCCCAGCGAGCGGAGCCAGTCGAGCGCTACCGGGAAGTCGTCGACGAGTGCCTGTTGCAGGTCGGGGTCACCCTCCGGGTTGCCGGCGCGCATACCCTCGTAGCTGTCCGACTCGATGTCGAAGCCGCCGGCCCACTTCGCGTTGCCTCCGATGCGACGGTCCTTCTCCACGACCACCACATCCGCGCCGGCCCGGGCAGCCGTGACCGCGGCGCTCATCCCGCCGATGCCGGAACCCGCCACGAGGACATCGCAAGCAATCCGGCGCACCGTGCTCACCTCGGCCGGGAGACCGCGTGGAGGTCTCGGTAGGCTTCCGGGCAGGCACGCGCGGCAGCCACCTGACGGGAGGGTTCATGTCCAAATACCCGCATCTTTTCAGCCCTCTCGAGATTGGCAACACGACGGTTCGCAACCGCCTCATGCAGACCGCGCACGGCAAAGCATATTCGGTCCGGAACCTCGTCTCCCGGCGCGACTACGACTACAAGGTGGCCAGAGCGGCGGGCGGGATCGGCCTGATGATCACCGGAAGCCGCCCGGTCCATCCCACCGGGGCGCAGCGGGGCGCGACTCTCGCCTACCTGCGCGAAGGGATCCCCTACGATCGCCGGCTCACCTCGGCCGTGAGGGAACACGGCGCCGTCATATACGGACAGCTCGCGCATGTGGGCATGATGATGCCCAGTGACGCCAACGACGACCCCCGCGTCCTGTGGAGCCCGTCACCCATACCGTCTCCCCATCCGTCCGAGATCGCTAAGGAGATGGAACCCGAAGACGTCGAGGAGTTGATCGAGTCGTACCGACTCTCCGCCGAGATCATCCGGGAAGGCGGGTACCAGGGGGTGGAACTCCACTTCGCCCACAGCTACCTGATCCACCAGTTCCTCTCCTCCATGTTCAACCGGAGGACGGACGGCTACGGAGGTCCCATCGAGAACCGCATCCGCCTTCCGATGAGGATCGTCGATTCGGTGCGGGCGGCGGTGGGTAACGACTTCGTCGTCGGGGTGCGGCTCGGTATGACCGACTTCCTCGACGGGGCGCACGACCTCGCCGACACGATCGTTGTGGTTGACGCAATGGCGGACAGCGGGCAGGTGAACTACGTGAGCCTGTCGGCCGCGGGGTTCAACAAGGGTCTCGAGATCGCTCCTTCCGACGTACCGAGCGGTCACATGGTGGGGATGGCCGCCGAGGTCAAGGCCGCCGTTCCCGGGCTGGTCACCTTCGTGATCGGAGGCCTCAACGATCCGGCCGAAGCTGACGAGATCGTAAGGAGCGGCCAGGCCGACATGGTGGCGATGACCCGGACCATGATCGCCGACCCGGAGTTCCCCGACAAGGTCCGGGAAGGGCGGGAGGACGAGGTGTACCACTGCATACGGGCCAACCAGGGATGTATCTCCCGCGTCTTCCGCGGCCTCGCGGTCGGATGCACCGTCAACCCGGCCACCGGCCGGGAAGGCCGTTTCGGGAGCCCCAAGGTCGCGACCACCGGCACCGGGCGCCGCTGGCTGGTCGTAGGAGGTGGCCCGGCGGGAATGAAGGCCGCCGAAGGCTTGGCGCGATCCGGTCACGAGGTGACGCTCGTCGAGGCCGCGGACCGGTTGGGAGGCCAGGCGAACCTGGCGATGCGGACCCCGGGCCGGGACACGTTCGGGTTGCTCGTCACCGACCTGCGGAGTCAGCTCGATCGGCTCGGGGTCGAGATCCGGCTCGGTGTCAGAGCAACCATCGGGACGGTGGATCAGCACGACCCCCACGGCGTGGTCATCGCTACCGGAGCGCTGCCCGGACGGGACGGGTATTCCCACGCAGCCCCTCTGAGACGCCGACTCCCCGGGGTTGAACTCCCACATGTCGTCACGCCATGGGAAATACTCGGCGAGGGACAACCGGCCGGGGACCGGGTCGTGGTCCTGGACGGCGACGGGTCCCGCTACGCGGCCGGCACGACCGAGGTACTGCTTGATCGGGGCGGCAAGGTCGAGTTGATCAGCCCGAACGCCGACCTCTTCCCGGCTACCGTCACCACCCTCGACCGCACGTTCGTCTACCAGCGGCTGTTCTCGAAGGGCCTCGGCTACCACCTCAACTCATGGGCCTCGGAGATCACCCCGGACTCGGTGTCGATGTACAACGTGTACTCCGGGAAGCGTCGGGTCATTCGAGACGTCGATACCGTGGTGCTCGTCACAGGTCGAGTCGCCGACGACAGCCTCTACAAGGAACTCAAAGGACGGATGGCGCGCCTGCGCAGGATCGGGGACTGCGTGGCGCCCCGCTCCCTCGACCACGCCATCTACGAAGGCTTCGTAGCCGGCCGCGAACTCGGACCGCTCCAAGACCGCCACATAGGCGCAGGAGAACTTGAGGCCTGGAGAGATTGAACTGGTGGCTGGTGGAGGAATAACCCCTGTCGATCAGCAAACGAAGTAATATATACTATTACTAACCGCTAACCGCGTCCTCATGCTGGGGGCAATAGGCGGCTAGGCCGAGACCGGCGGCGGTGCGCATCCCGCTTATCTCTATGGGGCTCAAGGCTCTGCCCTGCGCTTCGATGGCAGCCAGTTCCTGATCCTCGACCTCCTGCCACGTCGCACCCTCCTGCAGGGCGGCGCAGGCGCGCCAAACCATGTCTCTGCTTTGCTCGACTTGCTCGTCGGTGATGAACGGCTGATCCATGAAGTTGTCGAACGCCGCCCGAGCTTCCTCGGTGCCTTGGGGCGTCCTCGAGGCTATAGCCTCCGCCTGAGCCTCCTCCTCGGACTGTCCGCCGCAAGCCACGAGTAGTAGAACAGCCAGTAACGCCACGTTCAGCCGTCTCATAACAATGGCTCCGTTCGTCGGTTTTCGTGCGGTGACTTCGGCCCTCAGCGTACTAACGGGGGATGGGGGTTTCAACACCTACACCGGCTGTTCGTGTTGAGTCCGGTAGTGGATCCGTGGGGGTGGGAGTGCTCGGTTTCGGGTGTCGAGATGACGGATGCAAGGTGGGGCCGACCGACCGTTCTGCTGCGGGTCGAAACAAATACATATTCCCCCGGGACCGGCCTGTCCCGGACTCCCGTTCAGGCGCGTAGCTCCCGGGTCACCTGCCCACCTCGTCGATGTAGCTACCTTCTTCCATCTCCTCCTCTCTCATCAGCAGGGCAGGAACTATGGCCAGTAGGGAAAGCAGACCCGTGATCATGAAGAGGTTCTGGAATACGGTGACGCCGGCTCCGATCAACACGGCCTCGGTCTCTTCGAACGACGGCCCGAGGCCCACGTCGGCGGTGAGGCTGTAGAAGCGCTCGATACCCCAGGCCGACAGGGCGGCGAGGCCCAACGCCATCCCCACCATGCGCGCCGCCGTGACCAACGACGCCGCCGCGCCCCAGTAACTGCTGGGCGACGCGCTCAGAGCACTCACGCCGATAGGGGGTATGACCAGCCCGAACCCCAGACCCGCCGATATCAAGGGCAGGGTCAGCCTCGGCTCCGCCACCTGCGTCTCCCAGGTGCTCATGAACACGAGGCCCGTTCCCATCAGCACCAGGCCCGTGATGCACACCGACCTCACACCGGCCCAGCGAAGGACGTAACCTCCCACCACCGCCCCCACCGGAATGGCGGCGGTCAGGCGCAGCAGTTGCAGCACGCTGTCCAGGGCCGACTTCTCCTGGACGGTGCCTGCCATGAGGGGAACCGATACCAGAGCAATGATCAAGGCCACTCCGACCAGGACCTGGGTGCCGTTGGAGGACAGGAACGCCCTCGACCTGTACAGGAATGGGGCCAGCAGAGGCTGCGTGGTCCGCCGCTCGAGCCGGACCAGCACGCCGACCAGCAGCGCTCCGGTCGCAACCAGCAGGTACGGGTAGACGGAGGTCGCCGAGAAGAGGCTTCTCTGCGACAGCCCGGCGGTCAGGAAGATCAGGGCCCCTCCCATCACTATCGCCCCCAGGTAGTCCATCTTGGCCTCCGGGTTGGCGCGGTCCGGCAGGAGGGCCAGGAGTGCTATGAGAATGAAGCTCTGTGGTATGTCCAGCCAGAAGATCCACCGCCAGCCGAGCAACTCGATGATGGCGCCCCCGTACAGCGGGCCCAGTACGGACCCGGCCTCGGCCGCAGCAGCCACCAGACCGATGGCGATCCCCCTTCTCCGGGCTGACACGGCCGCCACCGCCATGGCCAGGCCAATGGGAACGGTGGCGCCGCCCCCGATGGCCTGGACCACCCGGGCGGAGACGATCCATCCGAAGTTCGGCGCCAGCGCCACGAAGGCCGACCCGACCGAGAACACCACCAAGGCCGCCTGGAACATCCTGACCCGGCCGTGGACGTCGGACAGGCGCCCGCCCAGAGGCATCGCCACCGTGTAGGCGACCAGGTACGCGGTCACGATCCAGGACGCCCTGTCCAGCTCCGTCAGCGGGATTTCCAGGTCCAGCATCACACCGGGCAGCGCGGCGACCACCACGGTCTGGTCCAGGGCGGTCGAGAACACCCCCAGGCAGAGGATGCACAGTACAACCGATTCGGAAGACCCCAGCGAGGAGACTCGGTTCCTGAGGCCGGTCACGACCCGGATCCGACATCCGGGATCTGGATTTCCACCGGAGCGTTTATGCCCACGATGTTCAGAAGACGGACGGTCTCCGGGGCGTCGTCGTCGTAGATCCGGCCCGCAATCCTAAGCCGGCGCAGGTTGGACTCGGCTTCGTCGATCCACAGGGTCAGGTCCACGTCATGACCGGGGTCCGCGGTGTTGATGAGGGAAAGCAACTCGTCAGACGCGAGTTCTGCCTCGATCACGACCGTCTGGAAGTCCCCCAGGGACTCCCGGCCCGTGACGACGGCCCCGTCCTTGATGGTGGTGAGCAGATCCCGCAGGGTCAGGCCCAAACCTGCGAAATTGAAGGGAACCTCCTCCAGGGGGAGGGGGTTCCATGGAGAGTCTTTGGAGAACTTCAGGAAAGCCTGCTCGCCGACCGCCAGCATCTCGATCTCCACGAAACCGAACCCCGGCGCCTCCACGTCCACCACCATCTTGAAGCTGTCGGGTGCCTTGACCTCAGCCTCCATGCTCTTGAAGGTCGTACCGAAGAACTTGGCTCCCGACTCCTCCACGTCGACCATGTTGAACTTCAACGTGGACATGGCGGCCATGTTCTCTCCCGCCCTGGAGAGCAGGTCGTCCAGATCGACGCCCGGGGCGGGATCCGGCTCAGACGCCCCGCCGCAGGCATTGACCGAGAACAGGACAACCACCATCAGAACGATGCTCGGCAGCCCCCTATGAAGCGTCCTGGACAGGTTCATCTCCTACCCTCCTTGACTCGGCGTCCGGCGGGAGGCGGCAATCCCACGGGCACGGAAACTTCCCGCATCTTGATCAAGCGCACGCGGCGGCCGTACAACCCCGAGCCCGTCTACCAGGCGCCGAAGGCGGACCTGGTGACGAGCACAGATTACAGATCGGTGGCGCCCCTGTCAGGTGATCCTGATGTGTCGGACGCAACGGTCCAATATGGAAGCGCCGCAACGCGATCGCCCGTGGCCTGCTGCCCGGTCTCGCCAGGGCGGGACTGCGCGCTCAGACCTCTGCCCCGCTTGCGGCAGTGCCGCTCAACCGCAGGCGGAACGCCGCCGCCGCCCGGGTCAAAATCTGACAGCAAGAGCGGAGTTCTGATAGCCTCGACCGTGCCGGTCCGGTCGCCCGATCGGGCGTGGGCTGACTTCCGCAGGATGCCCCGACCAGGACGAACCGGGCGGCCCTGCAGGAGAAGGAGGGCTTGCAATGCCACGATTGTTGTTCCTGGTTTCGAGCGCGAGAGAGATGCAACTCGCGGACGGATCCGACTACGAGACCGGTTACTTCGCCGATGAGGCGCTTACACCCTATGAACGCTTTATCGAGGCGGGGGTGGATGTGGTGGTCGCCACACCGGATGGCCGCTCGCCTTACGCCGACCCTTACGGCCTCGAGGAGATCTTCCACTATCCGGACGACGACGAGGATTTCCTCAACAGCATCACCCGGACCTTCGCCCATGACGTGGACGACATCCGCCTGACCCTCCGCCATCTGACGGAGCTGGGCATGATCTCTGCGCTACGAGTGTTCAACCGGCTCAAGGAAGCCGGGCTCAGCCCGATCGAGGCCCGCAAGCTCATTTCGAGCGCTGCCTCCACCTCTTGGCGCAGCGACACCCAGTTCCTGGACGAACTCGAGACCCAGGACCTGCCCGGATCGGTCACGCGGACCGACCTCGAGGCGGCCCTTTCGGAAGTGATCGCAGATAGCGGCGCCGAGTCGCAGCGCGTCAAGGATGCCCTCGACTCGCTCCCCGACTTCGTCTCCCCGGCCAACCTGTCGACCATGACGGACGACGAGATCGCCGAGTTCGATGCGGTGTTCGTCCCCGGCGGCCACGGCCCCATGGTGGACATGGCCGACAATCAGGACGTGACCCGCGTGATCGGAATACTGCACGAGAAGCAGGCCGCCATCGCCTCGGTGTGCCACGGTCCCGCCTTCCTGCTCTCCGCTCCCGCCAACATGGACGGCCAGTGGCTGTTCGACGGCTACCGGGTCACATCCTTCACCGACGAGGAGGAGGACCAGACCCGGCCCGGCCAGCAGGGTCTGTCCTGGTACCTCGAGAGCTCCCTCCGCAACGCCGGAGCGGTGTTCGACGACGGGCGCAACGCCTGGGCATCCCATGTCGTGGTGGACCGCAACCTGATCACCGCCCAGAACCCGGGCTCCGCCGACGCGGTTGCGGACGCGGTCCTGAAGAGCCTCGACGTACTGTGACCGGGAGATGATGCCGATGTCCGACACTGCCGCCGCCTTCTGGGACGCGATCCGCGCCGCCGACGTGGACGGAGCGATGGACCTGGTGTCCGACGACGCCACCATCGACCTGCTTGCGGCCAACGTCAAGGGGGGCAAGGACGAGGCCAGGGGTTTCTTCTCCGCCACGGTCACGGCCTTCCCGGATCTGCTGCTGACCACCAAGAACCACTTCATGGGGACCGACGGCACTGCGGTCACCGAGTTGAAGATGGAGGGCACCCAGGCGGCGGAATACCTGGGCGTGGTCAACCAGGAGAAGCACATCGATCTCGACCAGGTATGGCTGCTGGGCACATCCGATGGCCAGGTAACTTCCATCCGGGGCTTCTGGGATCAGAACGTCCTCTACCGCAGGCTGGCGGTCAAGCGCCTCGACGCGGTATCGATCGTTTAGGAGGGAACTCGTGACGACAACTGCTACGAAGGCCGACCCCACCGCCACGGTGGAGGCCTTCTTCGACGCCTATCGGCAGCATGACACGCTGGCTATGGTGGACCTCTGCACCGACAACGCCGACTTCTCGTACGTCCCGTTCGAGATTTGGACCAAGCAGCGGGTCATCCGGGGCGACGGGAAGGTAGCCACCCTGGGACGGCCCATGTGGGAAGGTCTCATCAACTCCTTCCCCGACCTGTCCAACGAGGTCCACTCCATCACCGCATCCGAGGACGGAAAGGTGGCGGCGGTGGTAAGCATCGGCGGCTGCCAGGCGAAGGGCTGGGGACCGATCACCCCCAAGGGCATGAAGTACTGGGAACCCCACGCGTTCATCTTCGATGTCAACGACGACGGGAAGATCGAGAGCCTGACCGCCTACTGGGACAGCGCCTCGATCTACCGCCAGCTCGGACACATGGAAGTCGACTGAGGAAGGAGGAACCATGACTCTTAGACGTGAGGAGTGGCAGGGGATCGTCCGGGATGTCGACTGGACCCTCGGCTACGTGGACGACGAGGCGGTCTACCCGGACTGGCTGAGCGGATCGGGCAAGGTACCCCGTGAGGCTTGGTCGAAGTGGGAGGAGAGCTACAAGGTCGCCTATCCCGAGTACGTCCGTACCCAGGACGAGAAGGAAACGTCGGCATACGCGGTGAAGGCCGCCCTGAACCGGTCGAACCAGTACGAACAGTTGGACGAAGCGTGGAGGTCGTCGGTCAAGATGCACCTCGGAGGGATTGCCCTCGTCGAGTATGCGGCTGTCTACGGCGAGAGCCGCATGGCCCGCTTCGGCCTGAGCCCCGCCTGGCGGAACATGGCGGTCATGGGCACCCTCGACGAGATCCGCCATGGCCAGCTCAGCCTCAACTTCGCGCACGAACTGGTGGAGCGCGATCCGCAGTTCGACTGGGCCCACAAGGCCCTCCACACCAACGACTGGGTGAGCATCGCGCTGCGGGCGCTCATCGACAACATGATGATCGGCGGCAGCGTGGTGGACATCGCCATCCAGTTGCCGTTCGCCTTCGAGACCGGCTTCACCAACATCCAGTTCGTAGCCCTGGCCGCCGACGCCCTCGAAGCGGGCGACGTGGCCTTCGCCAACCTGATCTCCTCCATCCAGACCGACGAGGCCCGCCACTCCCAGCAGGGCGGACCCACGTTGGAGGTGCTGGTCGAGCACGACCCGGTCCGGGCGCAGTGGACGGTGGACAAGTTCTTCTGGCTCTCGGCCCGGGCCTTCTCCGCCCTGACCGGACCCTCGATGGACTACAACACCCCCGTCGAGCACCGCAAGCAGAGCTACCGGGAGTTCATGGAGGAGTGGATCATCGACCAGTTCGTCCGCACCATCCAGGACTACGGACTCAAGCGGCCCTGGTACTGGGACGAGTTCATCGCGGGCCTCGACGTGTGGCACCACTCCCTCCAGATGGGCGAGTGGTTTTGGCGCCCGACCCTGTGGTGGAAACCGGTGGGAGTGGACGCCGAGTCCCGCGAGTGGCTGATGGAGAAGTACCCCAACTGGGATCTGCTCTACGGCGACAAGTGGCGGGTGATGGCCGAGAACATCGCGGCCGGCAACATGAACCGGGCCCTTCCCGAGACGCTGCCGTGGCTGTGCAACTACTGCCACCTCCCGACCTGCAACGCCACGTACGGGTATGACGGCAAATGGCGGGTGCGCAATCACTCGCTGGTGCACAACGGGGTCAGGTACCACTTCTGCACCAGGACCTGCCGCCAGATCTGGTGGGAGGACCGCGACGCCCTCAACAACAAGACAGTGGTCGAGCGCTTCCTGGCCGGCGAGATCCAGCCGATGGACGTGCCCGGGATCCTTGGTTACATGGGTCTCACCCCCGACGTCATGGGTGACGACGCGGGTGGCTACGACTGGGTCGAGTCCTACGCGGCGACGGTGCCGTCCGGAGCGGGGGTGGGTTCGTGAGCGACAACGGCGGCGCTCCCGAGCCCCAACTCGTCCCGCTGAATGCGATCTTCGCCGACGACTTCGTCGAGTTGTTGATCCCGGTGATGTCCAACAACACCATGGCCGAGGTTGCCGGCGCGGTCGCCCATCACGCCGAGGGCGTGAGGGTGCGACCCCGCGACGCTCACAAGCGGGTGTATCACAACAACCGGGTACTGCCCGACGACATGACGGTGGCCGAGGCCGGCATAGGCCCTCTCGACCATATTCGCGTCGACTACGACGACTGAGGGGAGGTCGAGAATGCACAATCCGGTAGGACCGATCCTCCGTATGAGCGACTCGATCGACCAGATCGTCAACGCCATCGAGGACGACAACCCCGGCCGCGAGATCGAGGTCATAGACCGGGGCGCCTACGTGCGCATCCAGGCCTCCTCGTTCCTCAAAGTAACGGCCGAATCACTCAGGCGGTATCTGGGACCGGACTACGAGATCCGATCGTTGGAGACCCTGTTGACCGCCAACGCGGGACGGATCAACACGTCCCGCAGCGACCAGACGAGTTGGTCGCTGGGCGGCGCGACCGAGGAGGACGTGACATGAGCGCCAAGAAGCGGAAGCTACGCACTTGGAGCGAGTTCGGCGAGATCCGCCGCCGGCCCACCGAGTACGAGATCGGTACCCACGCCGCCAACTACACGGCGCGCAGGGATCGGCTGGCGCCGCTCGAGCAGAACCCGTCATCGCCGGGCAACCTCTGGTTCCTGGCCTATCGTGACAAGTCGCTGCTGCAGATCGACGACTGGGAGGTCTTCAGGGATCCGGACCGGTTGACGTACCGGGCCTACGTGGCCAAGCAGTCAGCGGGGGAGACGAAGGTCGAGGGGCTGATGGACAGCTTCGCGGAGGTCGATCACGACAAGTCCCTCTCCCCCGGATGGGTGGAGATCCTGCGGACGCTCTACACCCCGATCCGCTACCCGGCGCACGCCCTGCAGATGCTCCAGTCCTACGTGGCGCACATGTCGCCCACGGCGTACATCACCAATGCGGCGTGCTTCTCGGCCGCCGACCAGCTCCGGCGGGTCACGGTGGTGTCGATCCGGACCCGGGAACTGCAGATCGCCTACCCGGACGCCGGTTTCGCCACCGGCGAGAGGGCAGTCTGGGAAGGTCACGAGGGATGGCAGCCGGCACGCCGGCTCCTCGAGCAGGCGCTGATCGCCTACGACTTCGGCGAGGCTATCACCGCCGCCAACCTCGTGATCGGTCCGACCCTCGACGACATCCTCAACCGGGCACTCGGCGAGGCGGCTCGAGCCAACGGTGACGAACTGACCTGGCTCCTGTGCCAGAACCTGGCCGCCGACTCGGCTCGCAGGGGCAGATGGTCGGCTGCGGTTGCGAAGCTGGCCGTGGAGCAGCGCGAGGAGAACGGCGCCGCGTTCGAGCGCTGGATCGCCAAGTGGGCCCCCCGCGCCGATGCGGCTGCGCTGGCACTGGGCGGGATTCTCGCCGAGGCCCCGGCCGGCGACATCAGCGCCGAGACGGTGGCCGCGGAGGCCCGGGCGGCGCGGGACCAGTTGCTCGCCGATGCCGGCCTCGTCTCCCTGCAACCCGCCGGATAGCGAGTGATCTGTCCGCAACTCCACTGAGGAGCCCCTCATGAGCGACGCACCCCGGTGGCTCGAGGTCATGGACCTCGATGACCTATGGGAAGGCGATATCGAAGGGGTCGAGGCAGGGGGCACGAAGGTCGTGCTTGTCAACGTCGACGGGGAGGTACGCGCCTACCGGGACCGCTGTCCCCACCAGGCATGGCCCCTCCACGACGGAGACCTGGACGGCAACGTCCTGACGTGCATCAACCACCTGTGGGAGTTCGACGCCCTCACCGGCGAGGGAATCAACCCCGCTGACTCGGCCCTCTTCTCCATCCCCTGCAAGGTGGAGGGAGGCGTCATCTGTGTAGCGCCGCCCGGCTGACATGGCAGGTCTCTCCGAGACCGTCATGCTCCTGGGCGGCGGCACGGCCTCGGCCGCGGCTGCGTCAAACCTGAGACATCTGGGGTTCGACGGGCGCGTGATCCTGGTGTCCGACGAGGACGTACCGCCCTACGAGCGTCCCCCGCTGTCGAAGGAGGTGCTTGCCGGGTCGATGGCATCGGACGACACCACTATCCGCGAGGAGGGCTGGTACCGGGACAACGATGTAGAACTGGTCCTCGGCACCAGGGCGACGTCGGTCGACGTAGACGCTTCCGCCATCGAGACGGACCGGGCCGGAACGATCCCTTACGACCATCTCCTGATCGCCACCGGCGGCCGGGCCCGCCGGCTGCCCGGCTTCGAAGGCGAGCGGATCCTGCACCTGCGCACCCGGGACGACTCGGAGGAACTGGCCAGTCGGATCCGTGACGGCGACCAGGCCGTGGTGCTCGGTGGCGGTTTCATCGGTTGCGAGGTGGCGGCGACCGCCCGCTGGCTGGGGGTGGAGGTCACCATCATCGAGATGGAGGATCAGTGCCTTCGTGCTCCGCTGGGAGACCGGTACGGCCGAGTCATGACCGAGATCCACAGGGATGCGGGCTGCACCCTGCGTCTCGGAGAGCGGGTCAAAAGCGTCGTGAAGACCCCGGGCGGCCTGGCTGTCACGACCGACCGGGGCAAACTCGAGTGCGAGTGGATGCTGGTGGCAGCGGGGATGGTCCCCAACACCGAACCCGTCCACGGCACCCCGATCGAGGTTGACGGGGGGATCCTCGTCGACCGGCGCTGCCGGACGCGGGTTCCAGGGGTGTACGCGGCCGGAGACGTGGCCGCCACGGAGCAGCACGCCGGGGGACACCTGCGTGTCGAGCACCATGACAACGCCATGAGGCAAGGCGCGGTGGTGGCCCGCAACATCCTTGGGGAGTCTGCGACAGACGACACCCCGCACTGGTTCTGGTCGGACCAGTACGACCTCACGGTCCAGTCGCTCGGACACTTCGACCCCTATGCACACCATGTCATCCGGGGTTCGGTCGCGGAGAGGTCCTTTTCGGCCTTCCAGCTATCCGGCGGGGCGGACGGGGATAAGATCGAAGCAGTGCTGACCATCGGACGACCCCGCGACGTGTTCGCCGCCCGCAAGCTCATGAGGGCGGGCACGGCGGTCACGGCCGCCCAGATCGAGGACCTGTCCACCGACCTACGCCGGATAGGCAGGCCGAGGAGGAGGCGATGACCGGAGCCCGGCTTCCGGAGCCGACCGTCACTGTCTGCCACACCAACGTGCGCATCGACCAGACCGAGGCCAGGCGCATCCTGGCCCGGCTGGAAGGCTTGCGCACCGACCAGGCTCATCATGCCCTGAAACTCAGGGCAGGAACGGTGTCGGCGCCCCTCGCGCGCGTCGTCGAGCACGCCATCGCCGAGGCGGCCCGGTTCGGTATCCGCAGCGACGAGACGGTGGTCGGATCTTGGACCGTCGGCGACGGCGACGTAGTGACCCGACTGCGCCGGATGGCTCACGGTGTGGCCGACTGGATAACAACCCGGACCACCCGGGTGGAGATTCAACTCCGGGTGGTCGACTGGCGGAACCAGACCGCCGGAGAAGCCGCCGCAGACCCTAGACCGAAGGAAGGAAGGTGACCTGATGGACGCCCCAACCGGCATCGAGACCCAGATCATCGAATCGCTGCGCAAGGTCATCGACCCCGACCTCGGCGTCAACATCGTCGATCTCGGTTTCGTGCGCAAGGTCGAGGTCGACGGTCAGCAGGCTTCACTGGACGTGACGCTGACCAACCCGTTCTGCCCGCTTACAACGGTCATCGAAGACCAGATGAGGATCGAACTGGTCGGCCGGGGCGTGCTCGAGGACTTCGATGTCAGCTGGGTGTTTGACCCGCCTTGGTGTCCCGACCAGGTTTCGGAAGAAGGACGGAAGCAACTCAGGTCGATCGGGTTCGCATCGATGTGACCCGCGGCCCCGTCCCGTCAGATCAAGCAAGAACAAATGACCGAAAGGACTAGACCATGGTGACCATCCTGGCCCGGTGGGTAGCGGCTGAGGGCAACGAGGAGAAGGTGGCCGAAGGCCTGCGCGACTACGTGCCGATGGTGCTCACCGAACCGGGATGCATCGCCTTCGACGTCTACCGGGGTATCGACAATCCTCGCCTGTTCGTCCTCGTCGAGTTGTACGCCGACCGCGCCGCCGTCGATGCCCACATCGCATCCGACCACTTCAACGAAGTGGCCGTCAAGGAACTCCGCCCCCTGCTGGAGAACCGCGAGGTCGAGTTCCTCGAGAAGTGTTCGTGATTGGTGGGTTGTGGCTAGTGGCTAGTGGCTAGTGGCTAGCCCCAATTCTTCATGGGGGTAGTG